>JAJZIF010000430.1 GCA_021810735.1 Acidobacteriota bacterium | reverse complement strand
TTCAGAATGACGACATGCTGACCCAGCCGCGCCGCCGCGATCGCTTCCTGCTCGGCGAGAAACTTCGAACGCTTGTAGTGGCCGATCATATTCTCGATCGACACCGGAGTGTCTTCATCGACGACCTCGCCATCCGATCGAAAACCCATGGTCGCAACGCTGGATGTGTAGACCACGCGACGCACGCCTGTTTCGTTCGCCAGTCGCAGCAGCGCTTTGGTTCCCTCGACGTTCGCCGCATACATCGCCTTTGGATCGGGCACCCACAGCCGGTAGTCCGCCGCAACATGGACCAGCGCATCGCAGCCGACGAGCGCGCTGCGAAGACGTTCCGGTTGCAGCAGATCGCCCCGCACCAACTCCGCATTCAGCCCTGCGAGATGCTCCGTGCGGCTGGTTGCTCGCGTCAGCAAACGCAACTCCGCGCCCGCAGCGTGGAGCGACTGGGCGACATGGCTCCCGACAAATCCAGTAGCTCCGGTGAGGAAGATGCGCATAAGGAAGGCCAAATGGATCCGAACAGCGTCCCAGTCAGTCTAGAGCAAATTCTTCGGCAGCGTGGACGGACGTTGCAGGGAGTCATTTTGAATGGAGGTCGCAGCGGCGACCGGAGCGAAGAATCCAGAGAATCTTCGCGTGGCTTGCATGGACATCACTCTCCGGCTTCCCAGCTTCGCTCAGAGTGATACCTCTTCATTTCACATGCGGCATTTTTTAGAGTTTTGGAATTTGCTTAGTCCAGTGCTTCGGCCTGAATGCCGATATTCTTCTCGCCGGCAGTCTTCTTTTCCCAATATCGCTGTACCCAGGCTTCCCAACTTTTTCCTGCTGCGGAATCGCGCCCTGTAAATGCCAGGCCGGCAATCTCAGAATACGGAATCGACACCCGCTCCGATGTATCTTTCGGCATGATGCGCACAATCGAGCGATGCAGCGCGGGCGCCGGTCTGCGATCGAAGATATATCCCTCAATGCGCCCGCCGGTTTTCAGCGTGATGGTCACATCCCCGCGATATCCAAACGCCTGCTCCAGCGCGGCGCGGATCTCTTCCTCGGTCGCCATCGCCGGAATCCGTCCTTCCAGCATCTCGTGCTCCGCTCCCGGCGCGACTTCCATCGCATCTGGATTCGTCGTTGCATTTACAGGCGGGTTCGAAGGAACCTCCGTCATGCGCGCGTCTCCTCGAGCGCACTGGCGGGCACATCAATCTTGACCAGCGGATTGTGCGCGTGGACCGGCTTCACCGGCTGATTCAGCAGGTCCAGCGCGCCACGGTCTGGATAGAGCGTCATGGTCGCTTTCGCCGTGGCCCACAGCCCTTTCAGCGAGCCAAAGGTGAAGTTCACCCCGGACGCCTCATAACCGGAATGGACCATGCAGTTCGCACATTTTGGATTTCCGGATTCGGTCCCGTAGTGGCCCCACTCCGTAGCTTCCATCAATTCAGCAAACGTGTCCGCGTAGCCGTCCTGGAGCAGGTAGCACGGCTTTTGCCAGCCGAACACGTTGTAGGTCGGCATGCCCCAGGGAGTGCAGGTAAAGTCGCGCTTGCCCATCAGGAATTCCATGTACATGGGCGATGCGTTGAAGCGCCAGCTCTTCTTGCGATTCGCGAGGATTGCCCGAAAGAGCCTCCGCGAACGAGCGCGGCCCAGAAAATGCTTTTGGTCGGGGGCCTTTTCATATGTATAGCCGGGCGCCACCATCATCGACTCCACGCCCACCTGCATCATCTCGTCGAAGAACGCGCGCACGCTATTCGGGTCCGCGCCATCGAACAAAGTCGTATTCGTGGTGACACGGAAACCCTTCGCTACTGCCTCGCGAATTCCTTCGATCGCCTTGTCATACCCGCCCTCCAGACAGACGGAAAAGTCATGATGCTCCCGCTGTCCGTCCATGTGTACAGAAAAAGAAAGATATTTACTCGGCTGGAACAGGTGCAGTTTTTCCTTCAACAGCAGCGCATTGGTGCACAAATAGATGTATTTCTTTCTTTCAACCAATCCTGCAACTATTTCTCCTATCTGCGGATGCAGAAGGGGTTCTCCGCCTGGAATGGAGACCATTGGAGTTCCACATTCGTCCACTGCGCGGAAGCATTCCTCGGGCGTCAATTGCTTTTTCAAAATGTGCGCGGGGTACTGGATCTTTCCGCACCCGGCGCAAGCCAGGTTGCAGCGGAACAGCGGTTCGAGCATCAGAACCAGCGGATAGCGCTTGCGGCCGCTCCAGCGCTGGCGCAACACATAGGTTGCTACCGTCCACATTTGTGAGATTGGCACTGCCATTCAGAGTCTCCTTGCTGCTTGCTGTCTATCTTCCCACGCATTCAGAGAAGATTCCGTGCTTACTTCCACTCAACTTGCTTTTCTCAAGTCTTCGGCCTGCCTGGCTCGACGATACGTGGTCAGTGCCAGCAGGGGAAAATAATTGCGGTACATGTGATACGACAAATAAAAAACCCGCGGAAATCCCGTTCCAGTGAACTGCTCTTCCGTCCAGGACCCATCGGATCGCTGTCGCTGCAGCAACCAGCGTATTCCCTTGGCGACAGAATCACTGCGAACATCTCCGGCCGCCAGCAAGCCAAGAATGGCCCACGCCGTTTGAGAAGCAGTGCTGACTCCAACCCCGCGCAGGGTTGGATTGTCGTAGCTCGCGCAACTCTCGCCCCAACCTCCGTCGGCATTCTGCACCATGCGAATCCATTCCGCCGCCTGCTGAATCTGCGGCTCGTGATTCCACACGCCCATCGCTTCCAGTCCTCGCAACACCAGAAACGTCCCGTACAGGTAATTCACTCCCCATCGCCCAAACCAGCTTCCGTCCGATTCCTGCTCGCGATAGATGAATTGAATCGCCTTCTCCACCCGCGGATCCTGCCGGGTGATGCCGTAGCTGGCCAGCATCTCCAGAATGCGCCCAGTGATATCGACGGTCGGCGGATCGAGCATGGCATTGTGATCGGCGAACGGAATATGCTGAAAAATCATCTTTGTGTTGTCTTTATCGAAGCTGGCCCAGCCTCCGTTCTTGCACTGCATCGCCCAGATCCACTGGATCGCCCGCTGCGTGACATCGTACTGATATCGCTCGCGAGGATTTTCGACTTTGTTCAACGCCAGCAGCACCTGCGCCGAGTCGTCCACGTCCGGATAAAACTCATTGTTGAACTCAAAGTACCAGCCGCCCGGCTCCACATGGGGAACCTTCACAGACCAGTCGCCCTTGTGCCGTACCTCCTTGGACAAGATCCAATCGGCAGCCTTCAGCAGGCGCGGATCGCGGCTGGGAACATCCGCTTCGCCCAGTGCGAAGATCGCATACGCCGTGTCCCACACAGGCGACTTGCAGGGCTGCATGCGAAACGTGGGCTCACTCTTTCCCGGGACACCCGGTTCTTCAATTCCCAGCTTTTCAAATTCATCCAGTGCGCGAATCACCTGCGGGTCGTCCAGCGAATGGCCCTGACACCGCAGCGCGATGATGGCATTCAGAATCCCCGGATAAATCGCTCCCAGACCATCCGACATTTCCAGCCGATCGAGCATCCACTTCTCCGCTCGCTTCAGCGCAATCGCGCGCAACGGTCGCACATGGATGCGTTCCGCCCAGTGCGTCATTCGATCGAAGATAAGGAAAAAATTGCGCCAGCTGAAAATCCGTTTATTCCAGTGCAGGTGCAGATTCGCATGCTCGCGCCCGCCGACAAACAATTCCTGAATCCCCTGTTCCGTCGGGATTTTCTTGAAAGGCTTCTTCGCGTACGCAATCGAAAGCGGCACCAGTATCGCGCGCGACCACGAGGAAATTTCGTACAGATTGAAATAAAACCACTTCGGAAACAACACGATCTCCGGCGGGATGGCGGGAACGGCGTTATAGTCATACTGGCCGAAGAAGCACAGATACAGCTTGGTGTATGTGTTGACTTCGGTCGCCCCTCCGTGGGCCAAGGCCCACTCCCGAGCTTTGACCAGCACAGGATCATCAGCGGACCA
>JAJZIF010000429.1 GCA_021810735.1 Acidobacteriota bacterium | reverse complement strand
CCCTCAAACTGCTACTCTGAATCTAGGACATCGCAAAAGGGAACTGCGCACACCCCCTCTTCATCCATCCCGGACAAGTCAGAATTACCTACCCCCAGCTTCGTGTTGATTCTAAAAGACTTACGAGCCATACCCTCTCGTAACTCATTTAGTTTCAACACCTTACAAGACATTAATGATGCCTGTAAAAGTGAATCTGCTCACCTCGGAGCAGCCGCCTGCAGAGGAATCTCCGGTCGGCAGAGCGTAACCTCAGGCGCACATGCTGGCATCGGGAGGCATCACCGGAAAAGCGTCCATCTATACGATTAATATCGTATAGATCGCATAAAAGCGCAGGATTGCTCACCCCCTGTAACTGATATGAAACAAAAGGCTTACACGCCTAATCACTACGTAACATCAAGATTCTATGCAACTTACTATTCGATGGTCAGAAGATCTAAAAATCGTAGGGCACACCCACATCCTCGTGCCCCTCTTAACTGGCCGGAAGAGTAAACCCTGCTGTCTGCGTCACGTAACACTGCCGTAAACATCATTCCGTGCGAGACTATATGGTCATGCACGCCCAGCCGCCCTTTACGGATGTTCCCGGAGCCATCGCTGAAGTCCGCGCCGGCCGGATGATCGTCGTCGTCGACGACGAAGACCGAGAAAACGAAGGCGACCTCACTCTCGCCGCCGAATTCGTCACCCCTGAGGCCATCAATTTCATGGCCCGGCACGGTCGCGGCCTCATCTGCCTCACGCTCACCGAGGAGCGCGCCGACTTTCTGCGCCTCAACCCCATGGTGCAGCAGAACTCGTCGAAATTCGGCACCGCCTTCACCGAAACCATCGAAGCCCGTGAAGGCGTTACCACCGGCATCAGCGCCCACGACCGCGCCCACACCATCCGGGTCGCCATCGACCCTGCCTCCACCGCGCACGATCTCGCCCGGCCTGGCCATGTCTTTCCGTTGCGCGCCCGCAAGGGCGGCGTCCTCGTTCGCGCCGGACAAACCGAGGCCTCTGTTGACCTCGCCCGCATGGCCGGCCTGATTCCCGCCGGCGTCATCTGCGAAATCATGCGTGACGACGGCTCCATGGCCCGCGTCCCGGACCTCATCGACTTCTGCACACGGCACGGCCTCAAAATGCTCACCGTCGCCGAGCTCATCCGCTACCGCCTCCAGAACGAGCGCTACATCTATCGCGTCGCCGAGGGAACCCTCCCCACGTCCTACGGCGACTTCCGGATGATTGCCTACGAGAGCGAAGTCGGCGCTGAGGAAAGCCATCTCGCGCTCGTCCGCGGCGACGTCCACACCCATCCTCAAGAAGAAGAAACCGAACCCGTCCTCGTCCGCGTCCACTCACATTGCATCGCCGGAGACATCTTCGGAGCCTCGGTTTGCGACTGCCAGAGTGTCCTGCACGAATCCATGCGGATGATCGCCGAAGCAGGCCGCGGCGCACTCATCTACCTCCACAACACGGGCAGGGGATTCGGCATTGACAAAAGCACGGATCCTCCACGCATCGTCTATCACTCCAAAGATCGCAAAGACGAAACTCGCGCCGAATCCAGCGAACGCCACCAGCGCATCCTGCGTCAGGTCGGTCTCGGTGGCCAGATCCTGGCAGACCTCGGCATCCAGAAGATCCGCCTGCTCTCCAACACCCCCACGCACGTCCCCGCGCTTCAGGGCTTCAATGTCGAAATTGTGGAGCAGGTCCCCATTCCATCCAGGTTGGCCGCGATGCGCTCCTGAACCGCTGGCCGGTCACCCGGCAATGGCCAGCCCGGCAACAGGTTGGCAGACGCAAGCTCGTGACGCAACTGCGTCACGTTGCGGAACTGGACCGCGTGCAGCCCAAGCTGCCGCGCCGCCTCAATATTCACTGGCTTGTCGTCGATAAAGAGTGCCTCGCCTGCGGCAATCCCCAGTTTGTCGCAGGTATACGTGTAGATTGCTGCATCTGGCTTGGCAATCTTCAACTCGCAGGAGAAGGTCTGCTGCGTAAAGTGTTGCAGCCACGCGAATTCCTGCTGCACGTAGCGCATCATCTCCTCGCCCATGTTCGAGAGAATCGCCGTCCGCATCCCCCGATCCTGCAAAGCTGCGGCCCAGACCAGCATCTCTTCGTTCAGAGTCGCCCACATCAGCACATCCTGCTCAATCAGCTCTTCTATCTGATCTGTCCCGAGCATCACGCCCGTGTCGGTCAGAATCCGCTGCCAGTAGGTCGCGCCGTTCAGGTGGCCCAGGTCGTATTCATGGCGATACCGCCAGTAGTGCTCCTCAAACACCGCGTGCCCAAGGCCGGTAATCTCCAGCAGCCTCTGATGCGCTGCAGGATCCTGGGCGTTACTGAGCACCATTCCATAGTCAAAAATAACGCCGCGAATCGCCATGCACGCTCCTTCGGTCAGGCCAGGCCAGCAAACTGAATCCACTTCCTGTCCTTATTATGACGGCCTTCCTTGTCCAGCACCCTGTGAATCCTTCCGCAAAAGCCATCCCAGGACCAACTCTCCCATCCGCTGCAGGACAGGGCAGAATGAATACATGCCCGTAAACTTTGCCCGTCGCACAAACTGGGACCTGGCCATGTCCGAAACAGCCCGCGCGCTCGAAGAGGCCGGTAACAGTGGCCAGGCCGTCTGCAACCTTACAGTCTCCAACCCCACTATCTGCGGCTTCCAGTACAACGAACAAGCAATTGTGGCGGCGTTATCGGTCCCTGCTGTCTTCTATTACGAGCCCGATCCACGCGGCATGCTTCATGCCCGTGAGGCTGTTTGTGACTACTACGCCACTCACTCCGCGTCGCTCCCGCCTGAGCATCTCTTCCTCACCACCAGCACCAGTGAAGCCTACAGCTCCCTCTTCCGCCTCCTCTGCAATCCCGACGACGAAGTTCTCATCGCCCAGCCCAGCTACCCCCTTTTCGACTTCCTTGCTCAGATATGCGACGTCCGCCTTGTCCCTTACCAGCTCTTTTACGACCATGGCTGGCACATCGACTTGGCAGGGCTCCGGCAGCAGATCACGCCCCGCACCCGCGCCATTGCGCTCGTCCATCCCAACAACCCGACGGGGCATTTCACCTCGGCTGTTGAGCGGGCGCAGCTCGAAGAGATCTGCGCCGAGCACGGCCTTGCCCTCTTCGTCGACGAGGTCTTCCTCGACTTTCCCCTGGACGGCCAAAAGCCGCAAAGCTTTGCCGCTGGCGATCATCCGGCCCTGACCTTTGTCCTGAGCGGCCTCAGCAAGATCTGCGGACTACCGCAAATGAAAGCCTCCTGGATCGCTGCCTTCGGACCGGACAGGGAAGTGAAGTCTGCTCTCGACCGTCTGGAGGTCATCGCCGACACCTATCTCTCCATGAACGCCCCCATCCAGCACGCCCTTCCGTCCTGGCTCGCTGGGCGCAATCTGATCCAGGAGCAGATCCGTTCGCGCTGCCGCGCAAATCTCGCCACGCTGGACCAGCTGCTGGCCAAACGCACTCTCATCAGCCGTCTCAAGGTTGAGGCAGGCTGGTACGCCATCCTCCGGGTCCCGGCTCTCATGGACGACGAGGAACTGGCCGCACTGCTCATTCGTGAACACGATGTCGCCGTCCATCCCGGCCATTTCTTCGCGTTTCCTGACACTGGATGGCTCGTCGTCAGCCTCCTCTCGCCCCAACGGTGCTTTTCCCGCGGAATTGAATCTATCTCCCGATTTTTCAGATGATTAGCTTTCCCTTTCTCAAGTACTGTTGCGCAACTTGATTCCGGTAAAGTGTGACATTTAAACCACCTCGATAACCATCTGAAAATACGTAGTTTGTGAAATTATCGAATATACATCGCGACACAAAGCGAAAATTGTGGCTCAAAAATTGCTAGACGCGGACTTTGTTGCCGGTAATTCCGAGTCAAATTGTTATTCTGAAAATAGAGGCACAAGAAAAACAGCTGTCACCACGCAGTGCTAACCCCAATTTTTTTTGAAGTACAGCCGGTCGTCGTT
>JAJZIF010000428.1 GCA_021810735.1 Acidobacteriota bacterium | reverse complement strand
CAGAATGGAGTTGGGGAACACGACTATGCGTCCTGTCGGCGTCACCTCGATGCCGCTGCCAGCCAGTTCCATCAGATAGAAACGAACCAGACCGATGTCGACCACATCGCCAGTCACGCTGTTGGCACCGTTGTACACCACGGTCACGCGATCACCCACGCGAACGCCATAACGGCCCACCAGGAAAAAATATGCCGCGACGGACAGAATGACGGCCTGCAACGCGACGGCGATACCGGCTGTAATTAAACCGGCATACGTGGCCAGCGAACTGAAGTCGCTGATAAACCCCAGTAGAATGACCACTGCCATGCAAAAGCCGGTGACGACGCGGCGCAGAACAAGAAACTGACGCCTGCGTCGCGCATCGTGAATGTAACGGAAGCTGGCGCGGCGCCACAGTTCGGAGAACAGCCAGATCAAACCGAGTACGATCAGCAGCGTGGCGACGCGCAGCAGCAGAGAACGCAGGATCTGCGTGTATTCATGTTCGATGGAATCCTGCAACTGCCCCAGACTGGCTTGGCTTTGATCCAGAAGCATCAACTGCTGGCTCAACGGCAACGTGGCGCTGGAAATCTGCTTGAAATGCAGCACCAGCTCCGTCATTTCGCTCTGTTTCTGCTGTGGAGTTTCCTGGCTCTGCGCTGCGGGAGCAGTGGCGGAGGCAGTCGTCGCGGAGTCGGGAGCACTCGGATTCGCGGCACCGGCGCTTGCAGCCGTTCCGTTACTCTGTCCCACGTTGGCGAGTTCGATTTGCCCCTGCTGCAGGGTCGCGCGCAGCGCCGCCAGCAAGGGGGCGCGAAGTCGCTGTGTCGCCGCCTGCAATCGCGTGGTCTCATCCTCGATCTGGTCCAGCGTGCGCAGGCTTCCCATCAGATGGACCATTTGCGACATCTGCCCGATCAGCCCTTCGTTCTGCCGATTGCCAATGATTTGAAAACGCGCCGGCGGCGGAGCAGACACTTTTTCGCCTGCCTTGGCTGCGCCCGGAGATACAGCGATCCCCGGGCCAGGAATCGTACGCTGCAAGGCCTGAATCTTGGCGGTCAGTTCCGTCCCGGCCCCAATTGCGTTCTCCGCCGAGTTCATGAAAGCAATTAGCTGATCGAGGTTGTCTTCCAGCGCCTGGGCCAATTGCAATTGGCCTTGCAGCGTGCCCCGCTGCATCGCGAGGGCAGGCCGCTCGCTCGCGCGTACCGTTGGAATCTTACGGTTCAATGCATCCAGTTCAGTTTGTAATATTTGAATTTGCTGGCGGATGCTTTGTTGCCTCTTGGAGATGTTCTGGGCATCGATCGCATTCCCGGTATTCCCGGCCGCGGGTCCGTTCTTCGGAGACGATTCCTCGATCAGTTCGGCCTGCGCCAGCGCCGACTCGAACTCCAGTTTCACCACCTTTTGCGCGATGGCCTGCCCATTCTCGACATACAACTCATCGCCCGAGCGGGCCAGGTAAATTTCCGCGCTCTCCCATTGCCGGGACCAGCGCTGCACCAGGGTCAAGTGATTCAATACCTGATCTTCGGTATTCGGCGGCGTCATCTGAGCGACAGCCGTGAAACAAACTACAAGCGCCGCCAGACCGGCTAGACCGGCACATGCATTCAGCCTGCGCATGAAATTGCGTAGAACCCACATAGAATCTCCAGGAAATGAAAGGGCATTCTTCAGGATGCCTTGGATCGGAGTTGGCAGAAGTTGGTTGCGCGGAAGAATTACTTGTCGTCAACCATCATTTTTCACGGGACACAACAAAGTCCGGCACCCACAGCAGCGCTCTCTTGAATTCCGAATCCGGCAGAATGGCAAGGTCGTTTCGCGCCGCTTCCGCATGTGCGTCGGCAACCTGAATGGCATAGTCCAGAGAAGCATTCCGCCGCAGGATGGCAAGGATGCGTTCGTGCCCGACGCGCTCCAATCCATGATCTTCGATCACCGCAAGGATGTCGGCGCGTTCTTGTGCATTGCCATGTTCCAGCGCATGGACCACGGCCAGCGTGGCTTTGCCTTCCCGCAGATCGCTGGCGGTCGGCTTGCCCAGCACGGCCTCGCTGGCGGTCAAATCGAGCACATCATCCACAATCTGAAAGGCCAGCCCGAGATTGCGGCCGTACTCGCCAAGCGCCTCTTCCATTGGCGCGGAAGCTCCAGCCAGCACGCATCCCAGTTGCATCGACACGCGGAACAAGCACGCGGTCTTGCGATAAATCAGCTCGTGATATTCCTGCTCGTTCAGCGCATTTCCCAGGCACTCCATCTGCAGCAGTTCTCCTTCCACCATCTGCTGCGTCAGGCTGATCAGCAAATCGAGGATACGGAAATTGCGCTCCTCCAGTGCCACGCGGAAGGCCTGCATATAGAGCCAGTCGCCAGCCAGCACGCATTTGGAGTTGCCCCATTGCGTGTTCGTGGAAGGACGCCCGCGGCGAATGTCCGCCACATCGATAATGTCGTCATGCACCAACGTTGCGGTATGCACCATCTCGATCACGGCGCCCAGGCGCACGCTGCTGCTTCCCGTGTGACCCAGGGCCTTGGCCGCCAGCAGCAGCAGGGCCGGACGAATCCGCTTGCCGCCGCCTTCGCGCAGGTATCCAGCGATCTCCGTGATGGAATCGACCTCGGAAGCGGAAAGGCGCTCGAATTCCCGTTCCACGGCGACCAGGTCGTCGTGGAGCAGATCGAACACCTCTTTCGCCGTCGCGATGGCCGCTGTGCTCAAATTCGTTCCGCCTCTGTTCCCCTCGATGCTGCTGACCGCTAGTTGGACCGATAATTCGTGAACTGCAAGTCGATGCCAAAGTCGTGCTTCTTCAACATTGCAATCATATCCTGTAATGTATCGCGGTCCTTGCTGCTGACGCGGACCATGTCCCCCTGGATGGTGGCCTGCGCCTTGCACTTGGACTCTTTAATCAGCTTGACGATCTCTTTCGCTTTTTCGATCGCAATCCCCTGCTGCAGCGTGACCTTCTGGCGAACGCTGGAGCCCGAGGCTGGCTCGATCTTGCCATAGGTCAGGGCCTTCAGAGAAACTCCGCGTTTCGCCAGTTTTTGCTGCAAGATTTCCGTCACCGCCTTCAGCTTGTATTCATCGCTGGACGCAAGCTGAATGGCCTCCTCGCCCTCCAGTTTGATTTCGGAGTGCGAATCCTTTAAATCGAACCGCGTGCGGATCTCCTTCGATGCCTGATCCACAGCATTCAACACCTCTTGCGCGTCCACTTTGCTGACAATATCGAATGAATTCTCGGTCGCCATACTTCCCTGCCCTTACTGGATTCTATTTTCCGCGCTGTCGGCGCCTGCTGTCGTTCGCCCGATTGCCGGCACGGTTTCCGACCGCGCTCCACCAAAAAAACGATAGAAGTTTTCCGTCGTCGTCAAAGCCATGGTCTCACAGTTCACGCCGCAGACCGCGCCCAGTTGTTCCGCCACGCGCCGCACCATGGCCGGTTCGTTGCGCTTGCCGCGATGCGGTACCGGTGCAAGAAAGGGTGCATCGGTCTCGATCAAGATCCTATCCACCGGGATTTTCGCCGCTACATCCCGGATGGGCTGCGCCTTGGGAAAGGTAATGTTCCCGGCGAAGGAAATAAGAAAGCCCATGTCCATGGCCTGCTGTGCGTGCCTGTATTCCCCGGCAAAACAATGCAGCACACCTCCCAGCCCGGTCGACCGCCAATGCTCCCCCAGTATTTCCAGGGTATCGTCCCAGGCATTCGTACTCTCCGCGGACGCCCGGCAGTGGATCAAAATTGGCAGTCTGTGCCGCGCGGCAACTTTCATCTGATCTACAAAAACACGCTGCTGCACTTCGCGGGGCGAGTGGTCATAAAAGTAATCGAGGCCAATCTCGCCAATGGCGACGACTTCCGGTTCCGCGGCCAGGGTGTCCAGTTTGTTGAGCGCACCCTCGTCCGCCAGGCTCGCCTCATGCGGATGGATGCCGGCGCTGACCAGAATCCGTGGCATATCGGATCTGGATCGGTAGGCGCGGCTCAGG
>JAJZIF010000427.1 GCA_021810735.1 Acidobacteriota bacterium | reverse complement strand
AAAGTGCGGGGCCAGTGTCGGTTCCGGTTCTGACCTGCTTATCTAACTCATGGAAGCCCTGCTGCGGCGCAAACCTGATATGCGGTAACAACAACCGCCGTTTCAAGCTGATCCAGAATATCTGCGTGATCCGCGCCTGCAAAATCCAGGGGAAATCCATCCAGGTTCTTTGCCAGTCCGCCGGCATCCCGGGCAAGCCTGATGATTGGACCGGATTGACCGACCAGAAACTGCGCCAGCGCCGATTGAATCGATGCGTTTTCCTGCTCAAGCAGCGGAAGCGCCCGATCGCGCCACGCGCAAAATGCCGCTGCGCCCGCAAACTCGGGCTTTTGGGCTGCTTCCTTAACCGCTGCGCGAACGGCGGCGACAAACGCATCGAAAGTTTTGGCAAAACGCTCGCCAACCGGTTGCGGAATTGAACTTTGCGTTTCGGCCATTATGGTTTGCCCTTCCCGTGCCAGGGTGAGGAAAAGACGGCGCTCGGGTGCGCAGTGCTGGGCGGCATGTAGAACTGCGTTCCTCCGCCCTTCAAACTTCCCTGGCCCGCCGCGGGACCCATCCAGACCTTCATCCCCGACGGCGGCACTGTGAAAGCAGCCATCTTTCCATCCCTGTTCCACTCCGGCTTTACAGCGCAATCTGACCGCCAGGTGTCTTCATCGGCGGGAACTGTCGGCGTCCAGTATGCTCCTGCCGGATTCGTGTCGTCGTCGTAGACACGATAAATCGTGGTGCCGGGCGGCAGGTTAACCGGTTGCGCCGACTGAAAATTCCGTGTCTCCTTGGCCGGCAGGTCCGGCCAACCGGACTGCTTTAATTTGATCGGAGGAAGTGCCGAGCCTGGAGGCGCTGAAGTTTTGATGGTACCGTCGCTTTGCAATTCCGCAGTGAGCTTCTGCGAAGTTCGCGTCGGTGGCGGCTTCATGGGTACGGATGCGCCCATTGCGGAAATACCGCCCATGGCGCCGGCGGCACCACCCGCGCCGGCCATCCCTACAAGCACCGTCTCGCAGCCTCTCAGCGCCGTGTCCGGAGGGCCGACACAGGTCAATTCATCGGTGACACGCGACTGCGGCATATCGCCTACAAGCACCGTGGGCGAGCCTAAAATGAACGGGCCGCCGACGTGAGGCACAGGGCCGTCTGACATGGGACAAACGTGCAAGTCGCCGATGCGAGACGCAGGCATCTCTCCGATCAGCACCTGCGGAAATCCGACAGTCACCACTCCACCGTGCTCCGTCTGACTGGTAATAGTGCAGGCTGGCATTCCCATTGCGCGTGTCTCTCCTTAACCGCCTGAACCGGATTGGGAAGGCGGGTCGTCTCCGGGGAAGGTTGGCGCCGTGGGACTGCCAGGCGACTCCGGACTCTGCGGCGAACCTGGTGAGCCGGGAACTGCCGCGCCACCGCTGTTAATCATCACCAGTGTGCCCTGGATAGTGACGCCCTCCGGGCCGACGGAGACAAAGCCGCCTGGGCCGGAGAGGCATACATTCATCCCGCCTTCGATGACGACATTCATGCCTCCTTTGATGTAGACATTCATGCCGGAATCAACTACACAATTCATGCCGATCTTGTTGTACTGGTTTTCGCCCACGTTCAGTGAGTGCGTCATACCCACCTTCTCGTTCAGGCTCTGGCCGACGGCGATGTTGGAATTCTGGCCTATGCTTTCCTTCAGATCTCCATTGAGCTTGTGCTCCCGGTCGCCCTCCACCTCAACAATCTGCTTTCCCTTCACGTGCAGATGCGAATCACCATCAACTTCTTCATACTGGTTCGAAGTAACCTTCAGGTGCTTCTCGTTGCCGATCAGGGTATGCCAGTCGTGCTCCACATGCAGGTCGTAGTCGCGCTCGGCGTTCATGAAGATCTGCTCTTTGCCTTTCAGATCATCAAGACGGAACTCATTGGCATTGGCCGCGCCACCATCCTTGGAACTGCGTGTGAGAATGCCAGCAATTGTGTACTGGCTGGCCGGATCGTACTTGGGCATATTGACGCCGTTGTAGACCGAGCCGACTACGATGGGCTGATCGGGATCGCCTTCCATGAAGTCGATGAGAACTTCATCGCCGATACGCGGCCAATAATAGGTACCCCATCCTTTGCCCGCCCACGACTGTGCAACACGCAGAAGCGTATTGTCCGGCGTATTGGGCTTGCGCTGCCGGTCCCACCAGAACTGCACGCAGACCCGGCCGTACTTGTCCATGTAGGAATCTTCACCCTTGGGCGCAACTACCTGGCCGGTGTGCATGCCGTGTACAACAGGCTTTTCCGTCCGGATGGGCGGCCGGTACGGGATGGAAGACGGGGTTGCCTTGAATGTGTTTGTGTAAGGCTGGAGTGAATCCACAGCCCTCGCGCGGTAAGGAGGCAGTTGCCATGCGTTATGTTCTATGTGAACGAGCAGATATTTGATATTCAGGCTTTTCTGCGGAGAGTCGGTGAGATTAAAGGTGTATCCCGTCTGCATGGAAATCGCGTTGGAAACGCCATCAACAATCACGGTTCCGGCATCACCGCTGTCGCGCCGGATATCTACGAAGAACGTCGCCTGGTCGTTGATCTTTGAATCGGACGATTCCTTCTTCAAGTACGCGGCCGCGCTGTCGGCGTAGTCGTACTGCTCATTGCTGTTCGCGCCGAGCGGGCCTTTCGTTGCGGCATCCGCGCCACCTTCCGGTACAGCCTTGTAGCGGATGAAGCTGTAATCCCAGGCTTCGTACTTGCCCGTGACCATCGTTGAACGTGAAACCAGTTCCTCGATCACAAAGTCGTAGAAGCCCTCCGACTCCATCCCTTCCGGCGCATACCGGAAAGTGTCCTGAACCGCGCATCCGCTCAATTTGCTCGATGTGTCATCCAGAACAAGAATGTGGTCGTCCTGGGTGTGCTTGAAATAATAGAAGATTCCGTACTGCTCCATGAGCCGCGAGATGAAATGAAAATCCGTCTCGCGATACTGCGTGCAATAATCCATAGATATATAGGTGGACGAAGTGTTTACGGTTGGACTTATGCTGTAAGCGCTCAGCACCGCCTTGATGACGTCAATGACCGTTTGGTTCTGAAAGACCCGCGTATTCTTATTCAGCGTAAGAGCCCAGAGATTGGGAACAATGGTGGCGCGGTAATTGTTGAATTCGTCGTCGCCGCCGTTCATCGCAAAGCTGGACACGATGCCATTGAAATAGCGCTGCGTTCCGCTATCGTCAACCTGAATGCCGACGCAGACCTTTTGACCGACGATCTTCTTCGGGTCAATCGAGGTATGTGCGCCGGCCAGCAAGTCGACCTGATAGTAAAACAGTTCCGAAATGCCCTCCGCACCGGTAATGCGCTCAGGCAAGAGCACGTTCGCGCCCAAGGGGCAGGTAAACGAGAGAAGCCGATTTGTCTGTGAAAAAGCTGGCATGTCGTTGAGTCAATAGTTCTTTGTCGCGGGACATCCCGCTCCGTGCTAAACGGGCAGCGCATCCTGCACCGCATTCACAGCCGGCACATTGCACTCCCATTCATAAGTAAAGTGGCCATCCTCGCTCACACCAACACGTACCTGTTCGGTGAGTGTTTCCTCGGCCATTCGGCTCAGGATCTGCCGTGAGACTTCCGGCAGCATGGTGTTGGTGAGAATATTGTCGACATTCCGCGCGCCGCTTTCGACTTCCGTGCACCGCTTTGCCACCTCATCGATCACTGCATCGTCGCAGTTCATGGTGATTCTGTGGTTTTCCTGAAGACGCTGCTGGATTTTGCGGACCTTCAGCCGGACGATTATCTTGAGAGCCTCGTCGCGCACCGGGAAGTAAGGAATGATGACCAGCCGGCCAAGAAACGCCGGTTTGAAGATCTTGTTCAATTCGGGCTTCAGCGCCTGCGCCAAACCATTACTGTCGGGCATCGTCTCGGGGTCAGCGGTGAGCTTCATCAGCGTGTCGGTCCCCGCATTGCTGGTGAGGATGATGATGCAATTCTTGAAATCGATGGAGCGGCCCTCGCCGT
>JAJZIF010000426.1 GCA_021810735.1 Acidobacteriota bacterium | reverse complement strand
TGCAAATACTCCAGAAATATCGGGTTGGGTTTCGGGAGCCTCTTGTGTTTTTGTGTCGGCTATATGTGGCTGATTTTGATTGTCTCGGGGCAGTAATAAGCAGCCATGGGGAAGTGGAGAGTATAATGTTGGCCCAAGGACGCAACTGAAACTGTCAATGATAGAAAGGCAGGACATGAAATGTGGATCGTTGGGCTGCTTGGCTTCTATATCATTTATAAGTTGATTTTTCGTTGGTACATGGTGTCGACAATTAAGATGGGACACGATCCTCTCTCAGTCCCTTCATTCCTCCGCAACCGCTTATTTCACTACGCCATTTACGCGACAGCCTTTTTCGTTTTCTGTTTCTCTACTTACTGCTTCTATAGGGTCAACCCTTGGATGGTGTTGCTGTCTCCGCTTCTGTTGTTCATTTCCATGTTTGTAGATGGGGCAAAGCAATCCAGCAAGAGGGACAAGATAATAGCTACCGCTGTACAAATCCAGTTATCCATGGAAGCTCAAGGAATGAGCCAAGTCAAGATTAGTGACGCAATCTGTCTTGCGACATTTAGGAGACGGCTACGACTTGGGCAAAGATTGGGGACTGAAGCCGTTGCTGAAAAGCTACATTTTGCCCACACATGGTCTGTTCGCGACAATAGGTTTGCTGACAGGAGACGGTAACTTTACCAAAGTCTTGGACAGATATGAGAAGGATAGCAGCGAAATAGACGCCATCATCGACCGAACTTACGAGCATCAATCAAAGAAACAAGGTGTTCATAAATAGGGCCGCGTCTTACCCATCTCCAGTGCGCCTCGGTCTACAGCCACCACAGGTGGGCCCATTCAAGCCTTTCTTGGCTTGAGTGGGGCAAATTTGCGTCCTAGCTCATTACTGCCGACAATGCAAAGACTTGGTTAGACACGCTACGCCAGCATTACTGGAACTATAAAAATGCTCTAACTCCGACATCTCAAGATCGAAATCGAGATGTGGGGCACACCTATCGATGCGGAGTCGCTCGCAGCCGGAATCATGGGATCAGCAGCAGCTTCCCTGTCGTGGCGCGGGATTGCAAGGCTTCCTGGGCCTTCGCGGCTCCCGCGAGCGGAAAGCTTTGATGAATGCGAAGCTTGAGCGTGCCGCGCATCAAACGCTGAAAGACATCCGCAGAACGCGCATCCAGTTCTTCCCTGCTCTGTGTGTAGTGCGCCAGACTGGGGCGGGTCAAGAATAAAGAGCCGTCCCGCGACAGTTGGATAGGATCCACAGGCGGCACCGCGCCGCTGGACGCGCCGAACAGGACCATCATGCCGCGCGGCCGTAGGCATTTCAACGATCGGTCGAATGTCTCCTTACCGACGGAATCGTACACTACGTCCACGCCTCGACCGCCTGTGATGCGCTTCACCACGGGCTCAAAATCTTCCTTGGTGTACAGAATGACATCGTGCGCACCGACGGAGCGCACGAGTTCCGCCTTCTCTTCTGTCGAAACGGTGGAGATGACGTGCGCGCCCGCCTGGACAGCCATCTGCGTCAGCAAATATCCCACCCCACCCGCACCGGCGTGGACTAACGCTGTGTCTC
This sequence comes from Acidobacteriota bacterium, assembly GCA_021810735.1. The sequence continues at coordinate 2,438 of JAJZIF010000426.1, read as the reverse complement.
CCGCTTTCAGAGCAAATGTAGTGGAACTCAGATACTGCGCGGTCATGCCTTGCAACAGACTCGCCGCAGCCTGTTCAAATGTAAGCCTGGCTGGAATAAAAACCAGGTGGGATTCTGCGACAACTGCGTATTCCGCATACGCGCCCAGGTACATGCACCAGGCGACTCGCTCGCCAACGCGGAAGTGTTCGACGTTCTTGCCAACCTCAACGATGACCCCAGCCGCTTCCTGGCCCAGAGTTATGGGAAGCGTAGCTGGATAGACCCCCTCGCGATAGTAGATGTCGATGAAATTGACGCCGATGGCGCGGACTTCTACCAGCACCTGATTCGGCGCTGGAACGGGACGGTCGACGTCAGTAAAATGTAAGGATTCCGGGCCGCCGGTATGGGCAATCTGAATGGCTTTCATAGGCAGCCTCTGCTGAGGGTTGAATCGAGCCGGTCGCGCCGCGAGCGCTTACTCTCCGCGCAGGATGCTTGGCTCTTCCGGGCTGTTCAAACGAACAATACGGTCCACGGTGTACGGCGCGCGGGACTGGCCCTGATAAAAATGCCGCACCAGCAGTTCCCCTATCAAACCAATGGCCAGCAGTTGAATCCCCGCCAAGATGGTTACGCCAGCCACGACGAACAATGGACCATGCTGATCCATGACAGGCTGATGCGTAAACAGCTTCAGCATCAGCAGCCACATGGAAAGCGCCAGTCCGCCAAGCATGCTGGTCGCGCCCAGAGAGCCGAAGAAATGCATTGGCCGCGACATGTATTTCAGCAGAAAGCGAATCGTCATCAGATCAAAAAACACACGAAACGTCCGTGAAATTCCGTAGTGCGATTTTCCGCGCTCCCGATTCACGTTCCGGATTGGAATTTCGCAGATGGACGCTCCATACCAGGAAGCTAGCGCGGGGATAAAGCGGTGCATTTCGCCGTACAGAGGGATATTGTGAATCACTTCCCGGCGATACGCCTTGTAGGTGGTGCCAAAGTCATGGATGTCCACGCCCGACAACTTGGCCATGAGCCAGTTGGCGCAGCGGGATGGGAATCGACGCAAGACGAAGTTGTCGATGCGTTCTTTCCGCCAGCCACTGACCACATCGTAGCCTTCTTCGAGCTTGGCCAAAAAGTCTGGGATCTCCGTGGGATCGTGTTGCAGATCGCCGTCCATCGCCAGGATGAAATCTCCCTGCGCATGATCGAATCCCGCAGCCAGGGCGCAGGTCTGGCCGAAATTGCGCCGCAGTTTCACCACCATCACGCGGCTATCGACGGCCGTAATTTCTTCCAGCAGCCGATAGGTGCGATCCAGCGACCCGTCATCGACAAAGATCAACTCGAATGTTTCTCCCACCTGCTCCATCACGGCTTTCAGCTCGTCATAGAGGGCGGTAACATTTTCTTCCTCGTTATGGAAAGGAACAACGACGGAGTATTTGGGCATTTCATTCAGTATAACGCCAAGCATCCAAAATTCGCGGTCACGAACCTGTTTCAGAGAGGGCCTACTCACTCTCTGGATACCGTTTGGACGTGGAATCCGGCGTACCGTTAGCCCGGTTTCTGCCATTCAGGACCGCCGGCAACCGTTCCAGCGGAGCAAGCCGTTCCAGTCGCGCCATTATTGCTTCAGAAAATGATCTGAGACCCGCTTCGATCGCAACTCTCATCCGGGACATCACACTCTCCTCTGGCCGATGAGATCTGTTCTGTGCAGCTTGATACGTGCAACGCGAGCGTCTCGCTGATTCGGCAGCCGGTTTCGAGCAAGAGCAGGGCGAGAAGATGCAGCCGACGACGATAGAAACTCTTTCCCGGTTTCCATCTCACTAATGCCTTATCCTGGACTTCCGAAAGAGTGGGCAAGACGTTCTGTGGTTCTTTCAATTGCGGCAGGCGCGGGTGGACACAACCGGCACCACATTTTCGCTCGGAGCAGCTGTTCCGATGCATGTAGGCGTCAATGACGCGGATGACGGCATTGCACCCGGCATCTTTCAGTCCCTATTTTGCTTCTAGCAGTATCAGGGTCATGATATTTCTGCGAGACGACATGCTGGAACAAGTAGTGAGAAGCGCTGAAGGATTTACGGCGCTTACCCATGTGACAGCACGTCAAGCAGACACACTCCGCTGGACAGAAGATCAGATTCTGGTCATGGTCGTGAAGCGATTCTTTGCCAATCAAGAATTTGCAGATTACCTGGAAATAAGTCGCGATCGGACCGAGGCGAATGCCTCCTATAGAAAGAGCGCATTCGGAAAAATATTTCCTCCCACTGTGTTCAGGGGGTCCAGGCAGAGTCCGACTATTACCGTGACCGTTTGAATGAGTAATTGAGTTTGAGGCGTGCCAGTTTTCTGGTGAACTTCCACTTGACCGTGATCTGGTCGCGATTGGCGCGGCGATTCCAGGCTTTGGCTTGGCGGCGAAG
>JAJZIF010000425.1 GCA_021810735.1 Acidobacteriota bacterium | reverse complement strand
TCCTTAGCCCATCAACTCAAGCCTCCTGTTGGTTTGAATGGGGAAGAGACTCCCCCGACCCTCGCCGACGCCATCAAGTCGCTCAAACAGGGAGTGTCGCTGCGGCTGATTGGCGAGGCGAACCACTTCTGGTAAAAGCGCTGTTACGATTTCAACGTCCGGAGTCATTCGCAGTTCATGGAGGAGTTGCGTTACTTCCACCGGAATCCAGTCAAGCGTGGATTACGTAAGCGACCGGAAGAACGGGAACGGAGCAGCCATCTCCACTACCGCGACAGGCGTTGAAGGCCGTGTGGAGATTGCATCGGAGCGGATTTGGAGAAAGCGTGAGTGCACAGCGGCCAAGCTCGCTCCAGTAGTGAAATTACTTCCTCATTCAAGCCCAAAGATGGTCTATGGTTCCACTCTTACACAGCGAGGAGTTGTTCTGAATCTTCGACGAAGCTCAGGAGAAACTCCGTGAAGAATGACTCCTCCTCGCAAATCGCCGGACAGACTATAAATTCGCTCTAGATTTCCACCAGGACATCGTCCCCTACGAGCTCGAGCGCGTAGGGAACGGCTTTCAAATTCGGCGTTCCTGCGCCAGTGACCAAGTCGAATTCCCACTGATGCCAGGGGCAGACGATCTTGCCATGCTCGACGGTGCCTTCAGCCAGCGGGCCGCCGCGATGGGGACAAACATTGTCGAGCGCCAGCGGTTTACCGCCGAGCGTGGCCACGCAGAGCGTGCGGCCAGCCACGCTGAATTCCTTCGCCTGGCCTTCGGCGGGAAGCTCGTCGCGACGGCATAATTTTACCCACTCGCTCATGGTCAACTCTGGTAGACGGCAGCGACTGTGCCGCCAATGATGGCCAGCGCCCACCATCCGATCACGACGAAGGCTGCGCTGCTGCGTTTGACGCGGGCGATGGTCGCGCAGCCAATGATCAAAAGGATTGCCGCCCAGAGGCTGAATACATCGAATGAGGCAAACAAGGTGCGCACCCACGTGGGAATGTCAGAACTGAGATACCATCCGATATTGGTTCCCACCGGATTGCGGATATCGAACTGCTCGGCGCTGGCGCCGGCGAAAATGGCGATGGCGGCCAGCAGGTACTTGAGAAGAAGGGGCAGGCCGGCATAGAACCAGACAGCCACGTATTGCTTGTAACTGGCCTGTGCGCCCAGGCCGAAATTGAAACTCACCATGAGAATGGCGGCTGCGAGCAGCGCAAAAATCAGGGTGAAGACCGGGTAGGCGAAGCTGATGACCTTGGTCGAAACTGCGATGGTATGCATGGCCTGTTCGCGCTGCGCGTCCGTCAGAGAGCTCATTCTCTCCTGCGCCTGCGCGTTGTGGTTGATATTGGCCTGGGCCACCTGATCGAATCCAATCTGGCGATCGACGGAGATGACAAACACGACGCTGACGACGATGCCGAGTAGAAACGGCAGCCACCAACTTGCGTCCCTGCGGATGTCGGCGAAGGTTTTGGTGGGCGCTACATACGCGTCGACGACGCGTTCGACCTGGCTGAGTCCTGTTGGTTCGCCGGGCTGCTGCGCTTGAACTCCTGCTTCCATCATGGTGTTCATCTGGTTTCGTTGGCTCCTCGTGGCGGGGCTTGATTTCCTCGGCCATCAGTCTAGCCTGAGCAGACGTGGAAGCGTAGGAAAATCTGTGGAACGGAAACAAATTTGGAAAGCAGGGCGGTGTCCATCCCATCTATGGCAAAAGCGCGAAGGACGGCGCGTATATTGTTGACTACCGGGATGGTGATATACCAAGGGTGGAGAACCGGGCGGGTAGCCAACGGACTGTCAGGCCGCAGGATGGATACCGTCCGCGGGAAACGCCCGTTGGGAAAAAAGGGAGCGTAGAAATGATGGTTCGACCTGGCGCATGGGCGTGGCTTGTACTGCTGTGCGGCATGGCTGCAACTGTGCCCGTCGCTGTCGCTCAAACTTCACCGCATTCGTTTGTGGCGGGGCACGGGAAGTTTCTGCTGGATGGAAAACCATTCCAGGTGATCTCCGGCGAGATGCATTACGCGCGGATTCCGCGTGCCTACTGGCGGGACCGGCTGCGCATGGCGAAAGCCATGGGGCTGAATGCCGTTACCACGTATGTCTTCTGGAATTGGCATGAGCCCGAGCCGGGCGTCTACGATTTCTCCGGCAACAGGGACGTTGCGGAATTTGTTCGCGAAGCACAGCAGGAAGGACTGTATGTGATTCTGCGGCCGGGCCCATATTCCTGCGCGGAGTGGGATTTCGGCGGCTTTCCCGCATGGCTGCTGAAAGATCCAACCATGGCGGTGCGGTCGAGGGACCCGAAGTTTCTGGCTGCGGCGCATGCATGGCTGCTGCGTTTAGGCAAGGAACTGGCGCCGCTGCAAATCGGCAATGGAGGACCCATCATCGCGGTGCAGGTGGAGAATGAATACGGTTCCTATGGTGACGACCACACCTATATGGAAGACATCCACCACATGCTGATCGACGCGGGTTTTACCAAGGCGCAACTCTACACCGCGGATGGAGCGAAGCAGGTTCCAAGAGGCTCGCTGCCGGAGTTGCCGGCGGTCATCAATTTTGGGTCCGGGGAGGCGCAGAAGAGTTTTGCGACCCTGAAACAATTGCGTCCGGATGGACCGATGATGGCCGGCGAATATTGGGATGGATGGTTCGATCATTGGGGTGCGCCGCACGCTGCCGGCGACGGGGACCAGCAGGCCAAGGACCTGGACTGGATGCTGCGCCAGGGCCACTCGGCGAGTATGTATATGTTTCACGGCGGCACCAGCTTTGGGTGGATGAACGGGGCCAATTCGAACGGCGAGAACTACGAGCCGGATGTGACCAGCTACGACTACAACGCGCCGCTGGACGAAAGCGGCCGCCCGACGCCGAAGTACTACCGCTTCCGCGACATCATCGCGAAGGACACTGGCGTCACTCCGCCACCCGTACCGACGACGCCTCCCACGATGACGGTGCCGGCAATGTCGCTGGCAGAGGGCGTTTCCTTGTGGAAGACGCTGCCCGCTCCGATGCATTCCGAGCAGCCGATTTCGATGGAGACGTTGAATCAAGCGTATGGATACATTCTGTATCGCACGCAGGTGGATGGGCCTGTCACTGGCGACCTGACCATCGACACGCTGCACGATTACGCGCAGGTGTATGTGGACGGCACACTGGTGGGAACGATCGATCGCCGTTTGGGTCAGCATCGGCTGGCGCTGCATGTCACTGCGCATCACGGGCGGTTGGACATTCTGGTGGAGAATACGGGCCGGGTAAATTTTGGTCCGGCTCTGCCAGGCGAGCGCGCGGGCATTGTGGGTAGTGTCACGCTTGCGGGAAAGGTGCTGACGGGGTGGGACATCTTTTCGTTGCCGATGCTGACACCGGGCGCGCTGCGCTATACCGATCGACATTGCAGCGGGCCATGTTTCTATCGGGCGAGCTTCACCGTGACGACGCCGAGGGACACGTTTCTGGATACCAGCGCACTGAATAAAGGGGAAGTGTGGCTGAATGGGCACGCGCTTGGCCGCTTCTGGAATGTTGGCCCTGAGAAGACGCTATATGTTCCAGCGCCATGGCTGAAGGCGGGGCGGAATGAAGTGGTGGTCTTCGATCTGGAGGGAAAGCCTGGCCAGAAGATAGAGGGATTGGACCATCCAGTACTGCATGCGGCAGTTTTGCCTCCCCCGGCTGAGTAAAACCGGTTCGCCAGGCGAAGATTCATCAGATTTTCATCATGAACGATTGGGCGAATGGGGCGATGGTGCGATCCTGAATAGGAGTCGGCGGAGCGCCGACCGGAAAATTTTAGAATCGATTATTGATAATATGAAACCTTCGCGGGTGTGGCGGTGTCCAATAGGACATACACTCGGAGTCTCGGTTGCCAAGTTCCTCACTTGAGTGTCAAACTAATTGCACTACCGCATCGGGGCACTGCCGTGGATGGCTTGAGGCAGGCGCAAGGCCCGATATGTCGCTGGCACCGTCCAACTCCT
>JAJZIF010000009.1 GCA_021810735.1 Acidobacteriota bacterium | reverse complement strand
AACCGCCTCAAGCTTGAATTCGTACGTGTATACCTTCCTCGGTAAACGCTCCATCTGCGCTGCTCCTTCCATATCTTCTCAGAGCGCCATATGAGGTACGTTTTCCGCGGGCAAGGTCACCGATGAACTGGAGTGTCCGGCGAATTCTGTACCAGTGGGAGGCCACGCCCTTCAGACTTGATGACTCTATGGCTGACATAAAGTTTGGCCGAAGCTCGAGATTGCAGAATATCGGTTGTTACTGGAACCATTCTGAATTCTGGAAGAAATATGGCCGATCTTGTGGCCGATCTTCGCTGAGCCGGGTCAGGATAAGGACGTGAGTTTGCCTGCACTGGTTGTCATCTCTATACGCAGCCCCGTAAACCGGCACATTGAAAGCTATGACCAAACGTTTTTCTAGCTTTCCATCGATCTTCCTTAGCTTACCGAAATGCGATGGTTACTTAGAGTGAAGTTTTTTACACTACTTTCGTAATTATCTTTCCATGTTGAGAAGTGCCTCGCCGTAGAGTACATTCGTCACACCAAACAATTTCCAGGCGCACGCTCAAATCTATCCTTTCCGGGAGGGGGTTCTCCGCCTCGGGGATGAACTGCTCCGCTGCGTCTGGGGGAGCGATGTCGATGGAGCACTTCGAGGCGGAATCTTGTAGGGTTTCCAAAATGAGATCGCTGGATAGGACAGTTACAACCAGGAAGCCGCTGTTCCTAGGAGCGACGATGATCCTTGCGGGTTCCACTCTTCTTTCGGGATGTGGCGGCGGTCTGGCGTCCGGTCCGATGGACTCTTTGTCCCCTTCCATATCGGGAACCAATACAGGCTCAGGAAGCGGAACTTCTACGACTACCACGCCCACGCCCTCGACACCAAGTTCGACGCCGTCATCGCCCGATCCCACGCCATCAGCAACCGGAGCGACGATCCTCTCCGATATCCAGACGCGCTCGGGGGATTGGAGCAGTTTTGGCCAGGTTGGACCGGCCTACATAGACTGCAATCCATCGCCTTGCGATGGCATTGCATGGTCACAAAAATACGACATCACGAATCCATCCCTGAGCAATAACGCAACCCAGTTCAACCTAGGAGGCAAGGTACCTTACGGAGATGTGCTCTTTACCACGGGACTGATAGGACAGACTTCACCGCAGACGAAGGACTCGGACCACCGGCTCTTACCTACGCTGCACAACTTCACCTATGACGTCGATTTCTATCTGACGAATGTCAGCATCACGCAAGCGGAAGAGTTCGACATCAGTCTATGGCTGGGCGCGGCCGCTGGCATGACCTTCGGGACCGAATGCAACCATCTGGGCGACGGAGATTGGGACGTCTGGGACAATGAAACCGGCCATTGGATATCCGCTGGGGTTCCGTGCAAGTTTGTCGACGGATGGAACCACTTGACCATCCAGTTTCAGCGACAATCGGACAACAGTACTCTGTACAAGTCCATCGCGTTGAATGGAACGACCTATGTGCTGAATCTCAGCTATCCCGCGATGACATCTCCGCCTACAGGATGGTGGGGACTCAATGTGAACTACCAGATGGATGGAAATTATAAGCAGTCGGCCAATACCACGTATCTGGACAACCTTAGCGTTACCTATTGGTAGGGCATGCAAGCGGAACTGGAGCGTCTGCGAATGGAGGAATCCTCGATTCATGCTTTTAGAAAAGGGCCGTATCAGCTCCAGGGAGAGCCTGTGGTAAACCGCTCGGCTGAGATAACCGAACGCTGCATTCAACCTTCAACACCGTCGCTTACCCAGGGGAAGAGATCGATGGGCCCTGTGATCCCGCGTTCCGATCCTGACGAGATTGCACGCAGGGAAGGTCTGCCCATCGTGGCCGGGCGTTGCGGCCGCCTCATCGAGTCCCGCTCCAAACGCTTGAGAACCCTTGCTGACGAGACGGATCTTGGGCAATTCCTTTCTTCCTGCTTTGCCCGGCATCCAGGACACCGATCGTCAGTTCGAACTTCGAACGCCTGGCAATCGCTCGATTTTTGAGATTTCTGCTGCTGCGCCGCTTGCCTGGATTCGTTTGGCTGGACCAGGGGTCTGAAGAGTTCGGTCCTGCCCAGTCACAATCGTCCCGCAGCAGTTCTTGCAGTCGTCCCAGGGTTTCGAACTGCGCAGCTCTTGCTGGAACTGTTGCTCCGATGGACAAACGTGTGAATTTCCCCACTTAGATGGGACGGATTTGGACCCATCGCACGGACTCAATGAGTGTCGCCCGCATGAAAATGCCGCGGCGGATTGAAACGAAACCGCGAAATGTGGAATTATGGATCGAAGATGTCGATCCGCATGAAAATGCGGGGCGCGGGTTGAAACAAGCCGGACACTCATGCAAGTGCCTTACACACGGTTCGTCGCCCCGTATGAGAATGCGGGGCGCGAATTGAAACGATCCAGGCACCACCACCGCCCAGAGGTTTGCCCCTCGGTCACCCTCTTGCCGGACGAGTATAGACTCTCTCGTAACTGGACCGCCCCGGATCGCTGGCTTCCTTAGCCGCCCTGATCGTTGCTCTGTATTGCCATGCCAATCGAATACTCGCAGATGCCGCTCGATCATTGGCCGGAACAGCTTCCCGAATCCGCCTCGTGAGCTGCTCGTCCTGGGACTCACACCCGGCAAGTTCCTGATCGATCGGTGACTGCTCGCCGGCTTGGATGCGCCCGGCGTGTTCCTCAGCAATGCGGGGTAGGGGAGGGAAGACGCTGTGCATTGTCTCCTCCGGAAGGCAATATCCAGGGCTTGCCAGAACCGAAGTTTTTTCTCGTTTCTGTTATCGGTAATGGTACGATGAACCGATTATCCGATAAACAGAAGTCATTTCAGGAATCACGGGCAGAATGTGCTGCCTTTCCATGGATCTAGGTGTTCATGCCAAAACTCACTTCCGATACAGAAAAGAAATTTGAAGCTCTGCTCGAAGCAGCTCCGGACGCTATCGTAGTGGTCGACCAGGACGGGAAGATTGTCCTGGTGAACGCTCAGGTGGAAAAGATATTTGGGTATGCGCGGGAGGATTTGCTGGGAAACGTGATGGAAATCTTATTGCCGGAGCGTTTTCGCGGCAGGCATCCGGCACATCGAAGAGGTTTCTTTGCGGACCGACGCGTGCGACCGATGGGGGCCGGACTGGAGTTGTACGGCTTACATCGAGATGGACACGAAATTCCGGTGGAAATTAGCCTCAGCTCTTTAGAGACCGAAGATGGTGTGCTTGTTTGCAGCTCGATTCGCGACATTACTGTGCGCAAGACGGCCGAGCTTGCCGTCCAACAAAGTGAAGCGAGGTTCAAAACGCTTTTTGAAATGGCAAATGATGCCATTTTGATTATGGATGGAGGAGTGTTCTCCGATTGCAATCTTCGAGCCGAAACGCTTTTGCGTTGCAAGAAAACTGACATCATTGGGCACTTTCCTAGCGAGTTTTCCCCGCTGAAGCAACCCGATGGCCGTCTTTCGTCGGAAAAGGCGGAAGCAATAATACGGAACACCATGGCTGGTAACTCAGAAGCCTTCGAATGGACATTTCTTCGCCACGACGGAACCACGTTTGAAGCGGAAGTAAGCATAAATGGAGGCATGGCTTTTGGAGAAGGATCTCTGCAAGCCGTCGTTCGAGACATCACGGAGCGGAACAGGGTCGAGCAAGATCTCCACGAGGCACATAGTAGATTGAAAACCGCTTTGGAAGAAGCGGAGCAGCGCAGCCGGGAGGACAATAGGCTCACAGAGTTGATCGACATCCTGCAATCCTGCCAGGCTGTCGAGGAAGCATACGAGGTCATCCGGAAGATTCTGCCATCCACGCTCGCGTCTCTCTCGGGGGCCTTATGTTTGACCGTTCCGTCCCGCCATCTCGTGGAGGCAGTCGGGACATGGGGCGACACGCTGGCCATCGAAAAAGCATTTGCTCCGGACGACTGCTGGGCGTTGCGCCGGGGCAAAATCCATCAAGTAGACGATTCGACTTCGCCTCTGCGGTGTGCCCATGTACAGGTGTACCCTCCGGCTGGCTATCTTTGTGTGCCGCTGGCGGCGCACGGAGAGACGCTCGGGGTTCTCTGCGTCGACCGAACTTCCTGGAGCATAAATAACTGTTTCCAATCTTCCGAATCTCAGGCGTTTGCTTTTGCCCAGCGCGCAAGTGCGGTGGGCGAGCGCATTTCGCTGGCGCTCGCGAATCTGAGGCTTCGAGATATCCTTCGAAAGCAATCCATTCGGGATCCGCTGACCGGCCTGTTCAACCGCCGTTACATGGAAGCCTCGCTCGAACGAGAGGTGCATCGCGCCGCCCGAAACAACGAGTGTCTGGCGCTTCTCATGCTCGACATCGATCACTTCAAGCAATTCAACGATACCTTTGGACATTCGGCCGGAGACACACTTATGCGGGAACTGGGGCATTTCCTGATGGAGCGCACTCGCGGACAGGATATTGCTTGCCGTTATGGCGGAGAAGAGTTCGTGCTCATTCTGGCGTATTCGTCGATTGAAGGTGCGCGCAGACGTGCCGATATTCTAAAAGAGGAAATCAAGCAATTGGCGGTGCAGCACGCCGGTCAGGTTCTCGGTAGAATCACTTTTTCCATCGGGGTTTCGGTTTTCCCCGATCACGGTACCACCACGGAGGAGCTGTTACATGCGGCCGATCAGGCCCTCTATCTCGCCAAAAATCAGGGGCGCGATCGAGTGGTTGTGGCGTGTTCTCACGACCCAGGATCAAGCCCGCAGAATCGAAGGGCGGTGCGGGTAAAACCGGCAAGTCGCTCGGATGAAAACCGCTTCCAGGATTGAAGACGAATGCAAATGACCTCGCACCAGCAAAGAGCTGGCATTGCCGCAGCAGCGGCCGGTATCGCCGGAATGACCTGGCTCGGGTGGCCTGGAGCGATCACGAAGATCGCTTCCCAGAACTATCTGCCGTATGGATACTGCTATTTGTGGAACAAGCGGCTGCTGACCGTGAACGCAGTCGCAGATTCGCTCCTTTGCCTATCTTGCCTGGCGATTTCGTGCACCCTGGCTTGGCTGCTGTATCGGGAGAAACGGAACATTCCATTTGGGACTATTTTCGTCGCTTTTGGATTTTTCATTGTGGCGTGCGGATTTATGCATGCCATGGATGTGGTGGTGCTTTGGAGGCCTTTGTACTGGCTGACAGGAGACCTCAAGCTCGTTACGGCATTCGCATCGCTGACCACAGCAGTAGAGCTGCCATTTTGGGTTCCCAGAATCGGATCATTGCTCCGGGAGGCGAACTGCTCGAATCGAAATGAGCGCCGCTTTTTGGCGGCATGCGAAAGCAGCAACGACGCCATTTACATCCTTGAGAGTGTCCGAGCCGCAGGGGGGGAGATCGTCGATTTTCGCTTTGTTTTCAGCAACGCGAAGGGAGCCAGGATGCTCTCCTCCACGCCGCAGACGCTGCACGGACAGCTGGTTTGTGAACTGTTGCCTGTGGTTCGGGACATCAAATTGTTCGAACACTACAAAAGAGTGGTGGAAACAGGAGAACGTTTCGAACAAGAGGCTCCGATCCTCGATAAGAACATTCATGCGTCCTGGCTTCGCCGGCAAGCTGTCAAGCTGGAGGATGGGGTGGCCGTCACAGTGACGGACGTCAGTGCTCGCAAGGAGAATGAGCGAAAGCTTCTAAGCCTCGCAACCTTCAAGGAATCGATCATCGAGAGTTCGCCCTTTGCCACGATCGTCACCGATCTGAACGGGAGGATCACGTCCTTCAATCCGGCGGCCGAGCGCATGCTTGGATATAGCAGAGAAGATCTCATCGACCGGGCAACCCCCCTCATTTTGCTCGATCCTGACGAGATGGCCAGACGGGCGACGGCTCTCGGCGAAGAACTGCAAATAAATCTCGAACCGGGAATGGCTGTTCTCGCAGCCAAGCCCGGCAGAGGGATGGTGGAAGAGGCCGAATGGAAACTGATCCGTCGGGATGGCTCCCGCCTGGATGCGCAACTCACAGTGAGTGCATTGATGACCTTGGCCGGGGAATCCGCCGGTCTGATTCTAACTGCCTATGACATTACGGAGCGCAAGCAGACTGCGGCCTATATTGCTTTTCTCGCGCATCACGACGCATTGACAGGGCTGCCTAAACGTACCTTGCTTTATGACCGGCTGGAAGGCGCAGTTTGCCGGGCCGACCGCAATTGCTGCAAAGTCGCGGTTCTCCTGCTGGGCCTGGATGGGTTCAAAAGAATGAACGACTCAAGGGGCCATTCAGCAGGAGACAAACTGCTGGTCCATATTGCGGAGCGTCTGCAGGCTTCGGTGCGGGCCACCGACACGGTGGCCCGCATGGGTGGGGACGAGTTCGTGATTGTTTTAGACGGACTTCACAACCAGGAAGAGGCCGAAACTCTCACCGAGAAAATACTTCACCGGCTAGGGGCGCCGACCACAATTGAGGGACAGCCTTATGCTCCCAGTGCAAGCGCCGGTGTCTGCCTTTACCCCGATCACGGGCATTGCACGGAATCTCTCCTGAAGAATGCAGACGAGGCGATGTACCAGGCAAAAACCGCAGGAGGGCGCGGGTTTCGAACCTTTACGGGTGCTATGGCATCGGCCAGGAACAGAAGAACGCAGCTGGAGCAGGAGTTGCGCGAGGCGGTGGCGAGGAACGAGCTGGAGTTGCTCTATCAGCCGCAGATCTCGATGCAAACCGGCACGGTCACGGGCGTAGAGGCGCTGTTGCGTTGGCGAAGCAGCAAACTGGGAATGGTGATGCCCAAGGAATTCATTCCGATTGCCGAGGAGAGCGGATTGATCGTTCCAATCGGGGAATGGGTGTTGCGCACCGCCTGCCGGGCGGGAAAGCAACTGCAACTCGTCACAAAAAAACAACTCATCCTGGCCGTCAACGTATCCCCTCGTCAGCTGCAGCAGAATCATCTCTCGACATCGATCGGCCGGATCTTGGCAGACTCCGGACTCGATGCCGCTTCCTTGGAGTTGGAGATTACAGAAAACATCCTGCTTGGCGACTCCCCCGAAACCATGGCCATTCTCGAGGAAGTGCGTGCGCTCGGTGTCCGCCTGGCCATCGACGACTTCGGAATCGGGTTCTCCAGTATGTCCTACATCATGAGATTCCGGATGGATCGCCTTAAAATTTCTGATTCTTTCATTCAGAACCTGGCCATCGATCCTGACAGTAGAGCGGTTACCAGCTCGATTATTTCCCTGGCGCGCGGTCTGAATATCTCCGTAGTGGCGGAAGGGATCGAGACATCCGCCCAGCTGGAGTTTCTGCAGGCCAGAGGCTGCAGCGAAGGTCAGGGCTATCTGTGGTCGAGGCCGATGTCCATTGAGGATCTGCCGCATGTCATTCGTAGACTTGATGAAACCGAACCTAGAACAGCCGCAGTTGCGCTCTCTGCGCGAGAGATTTGAACTTGATCCTGCGATCCTCTGGGGTGGAACGTAACAAGCCGTTGGCTGTTCTGCAGGAGTGTTGCTTTGGCAGCTTGGTTGTCTGTCCCACTTCGGCGGTTTCATCGCGTCTATCCCCGGACGGGCGAACTCCTGGTCTTGACTGAGCGCAAGCTTAGGACGGAGGGCAGAGTTAGGCTGGAGAGCCAAGGTGGAGCTTCAGGAGCAGATTCGCCGGGGATTTCGGATTCGTGGATTCGTGTCGAGAGGGGAACTTCCTCGGGAACGGGATCAGGCTCGCATTCCAGCCCTGGATCGCCAAAAGCCGGCGCGCCGACTCGCGTCGAATGCGAGGCGTCAGGGCGGTGAGGATCTTCTGCCGGAGGGGATCATGGAGACTTGTTCCGCCTTGAGCCGGTTTATCAAACAAAGGAGGAAATGGGTGACGGTCGATTGAGCGTTGGCCGTTCCGAGGCAGAACCAAGGGTCGGCCACCGGAATGAGTCCCTGACGACGAACATTTCGTGGATGGGAATCGTGGAGGCCGCGAATGCTCAACTTCGAAGCGAAGAGGTTTTTGGGGGCGCTCCAGGAATGGCCGTTCAAGTATAATGAGCGGCAGACAGAAAGGCTCCTCTTAAAGCTGGGGATGGCCGGAAATCGCCGCTCAAGTACACCGGAATTGCTGCATCTACCCGTGTTGGATGCTAGGGATGGCCCGGGGATCGCCGCTCAAGTACACTGCTTGCGGCAGAAAATGTAGGACGAGTCAATCATTGGCTGCGTGGAGTTGTCCGAGAGCGTCGACGACAACTTTTTTGCAATTGAGGAGCCGGAGGGTATTCGCAGAGATTCGTTTCCTATCTCCCGCTTGCATGATGTCTTTCACCAGCCGGGCATCCGTACTCGGCAAAAGAAATAGCGCGCCGATTGACTGGATACAGCGGAGACGAAAGAGGCCTCGCCCCTTGTCCGTATCCATTTCAACCAGATCGCCGTTCATCAGGGAAAACTTGAACACCAAGTTTTTCGCTCCGCCGTAGGTTTTCACGACTACGGGCAATTTCCTGCGTTTTCGTTCCATGGCTTGCAAGCGTGAAACAGCGAACCCCTCCCAACGTTTTTCGAGGCCGCTGGCATCGATTTCGGCGAAAATTGCGACGTGGTGATTGCGATTCTCCGCTACGAAACGCTGTCGCGGCTCGGAGGCGATCCGCGTGACATGCAAAACTCTCTTGACGCGCACCCGCTTGATCGGGATCTGCCTCCCATCCTTGGCCGGAAGGTACGGCCAAGTGTCGTACGTGACGCATCGGCTCAAATCCCCCGCCAGCAGTTCGGATTTCGCTGCTACGGCTCGCCGTACCTGATCATCGACGATGGCTTCGATCTCTTTACCTGACAAGGCATGCACCGGCTTGCGAATATGCACCGTCGGCTTTCCCTGGCAGGTATATGGCTGTCCATAGTTCGTACCACCGTGCAACTCTCCATTGATCTTGTGTTCTGGACGGTGGGAGACGATCATCCCTTCGATGTGTGGACGCACGGATGCGACGAAATTCGTCCATGGAGCGGGAAGGGTGCGAAAGGATTGTACACTGTGGCCTCCCTTGAGATCGGCAGAGGCAGCGCGACCCTTGGGATCGATCACGCTCTGCTTGGTCAAAGCGACTGTAATGGCATCGATGGCGTGGTGGCGATGATCGGTGCGGGCGTGCCGCTTTCCCCGCCCGTTGGTTGAGCTCAGGGATTCGCGGAGAATGCTTTCGAGTCCCCATATGCGGCGTAAGGTCGCCGTGACGGACCCGCTGGACGTGAAGACCGCCTGGCGTGTTCCGGAACTTGTGGCTACCTCTTGTCCCCCGTAAAGAGTTTCCAGCAGTTTTCCGGCGAGCACGCTTGGATATCGCGTGTCCTTCATCTGCTGTGTGCGAAACTCCTGCAACTCCTTTTCGCTGCGGAGCATGAAGCGCTTCAATTTGCCAGGGTTGTTGAACTTCTTAACGCGCTCCAGAATTTTCGCCCAATTCTCCTCATCCGCGGAAGATGGTTCGAATGGTGTCTCACCCCACGGAACGCTTCGATTCCCCTCGCGATAGCGGAGTGTTTTGTTCTGGAACGAATCGTCCGGATAGAGATAGAGGGGAAGGATCAACTCAACATCGAACTGCGAATCATCAAACAGCTCACTGAATGGTAGAAAACGGCCTGTGTAGGGGCAGATGCCAGCGCATTCCTTGTACAACATGGCCCTTTCCATATAAGACGGGGAAGGATGTTCCAGGCCGCATTCATGAAGGATCTTGGCTTTGAGAGCCTCGCGTTCCGACTGTCTTTTACGGTTCCGTTGGGTGGCCGCGATTCGTTCGTGGCGTGGTCTCTTGAGTTCTCGGGTTAGCTCGATCCGTACCTCATAAGGTTTCCCGTATTCCCGGACAATCGCGTTGACAACTTTGCGCAATTCCGTGAGCGAACGCTCGATGAAAGGATTGCGCAAGGTCTTCAGCGTATCGCGCACAATCGGAATTTGTTCGCACGGCTCTCCCCCGCTGAGACGCTGACCGTAAATCTTCGTTTCGGCCTCTTTGAAGGGTATGCCGGCAGCCATAAGAGGCAGGAGACGAGAGATTGCCTTGCGGGAGAGCCGGCAATAGCCATGTTCGGGATGCTTCTCAGCCCAGCGCTTGGCGTCGGAGCCGGATAATCCCCAGTGGCTCATGCCGCGTCGGACAGCAGACTCTTCGGAGTCGCTGGTACGCCAGTCCTCCACAATCTTGTTCCGGTCTTCCTCGGAAAATACAGCCCAACGGTCACCGAATACCTCCTTCATGGCGGTGTTGGTCCGGTTGCCGCGCAATCTTTTCTCTTCGCCGCGCTCTAGATTGAATTGAACAGTTTTGACAAGCCCCAGATGTTTCCGGATCGCGGCGAACGTCTGATCGCCTTGCTCGTCAAGAATGGTATAAAGAGTGGCCCTTTGTTCGGGCATGAGCGGCTGAGCCTCTGGATTTCCAGGAAGGATCAGCTTGAGGTCATTTAGCTCCTGCAATATGCGGAATCGTTGCGCTTCCAGGGTCGCCCAGGAAGCACGTCGCCGGGCGGGCTCCAAGTCGCATTTTCCGATCAGATGTCTTTGTGCTGCGATGGGACGTTGGAAGAAGAGCAGCGTGGCGATTTGCGCGCGCAGTTCTGGGGTAAGCACCTCCGGGCAATAGAAGGCTTGGGTCTGCCAAAGCAGCTCAAACTCATGTTCGTACATCGCGCGCGCGGTCCAGCGGCGGCGAATCTTTTGCTTGTGCGGATCAAGCATCGAGAAATATTCGCCCAGCGTGCGCGCGTTTGCCTGCTCCATTTCCTGCTGCAGTTGGGAGATGCCGGCCTTGACGGCTCCTAGTTCCTTTTCCTTTACCACATTCCTTGCGAATTCGCGACGGTTGGATTTGAAACCTCTCCTCTGCATCAGGTGGTACAGGACGCGGCCAAATTCGTAGGGCTCCAGCTTTTCATCCAGCCCGGCCTTACGAAGAACATAGAGTGGCAGTTGCGCGAAACTTCCGGTCTCCTCTCCTGCCGCGCTTGGATGGAACCTAGCTTGAAGTTGCTGATCGAGAGCGTTGAAAAGAGCATGCCGGGCCTTGGAGGATGAGCCGGGTGCTTCCTTCCCAGGGGGCAGCAGGGAATGGGCCTGCAAGAGCTCGAACAACTCTCTGTGTCGGGCCGCACGACGCCTGAGTTGCCGGCGGTGCAATCGTTCTGTCCTACGTTCGACCGCTTTCGACTGGTCCTTGCCTTGTTCAATCTGCAGAGTCGAACCCTCGACGCCCGGCTCAAAGACTCGCACGCCCGCGCGGAGCAGACCGGTGGGCTGGCCGGCATCGTCCAGGGCGATGAGCGCCCATCCCAGGGATCCAGAGCCCAGGTCGAGTCCGAGGGTATAGCTTGGGGAGGAATTTGCGGAGGAGGGCATTCGGTGAACTCTTGACTTTCCGTGGTGTAAGCCATAAAAGTATAGCAGTGTACTTGAGCGGCGATTGCAGGCTATTCTTAGTAAGCTTTCGTCGTAAGGCTCCGCTCATCGAGCGACCTTGGAGCGCCCCGTCTGACGGGGCGCTCTTATTTCTGGGTGGTGTTTGCTCGCCATGGGACCATCCCGCGCAGTTGCGCCCGCCGAGGAGCGCGCCAGGTTCAGGGCTTAATTTCAATCGCGCCAGACCTTCCGGATTCATTCACAGCCTTTGCTGAGTCTTTGGAGCGCTACCGTGGCGGGGTTCCTCCCGGTGTGGGCCGCTCCATTCCACTGCCCTGTGCGGAGTCCGCTGCAGACGGAAATCTCTCCGCATTCTGAGGCTCTGGATCGTTTCTGTTTCAGGGTGGCGGGGAGTGGAAAAGAACAGTTCGGCACCCACCCTCCGGCATCCATGGCGTTGCTTCAAAAGACATCCTCTTCGTGGGCAACGCAGGCCTCAGACTCTGCTCGCGTTGCGCTTCGACCAGCCAGATCGGCGGCCCGGCGCTGAGGGATGCTTAATCTGGAGAGGGTGCCTTCAGATCTTCCACCGCAAGCAGCGTTCCGCAGTCGTCAAAATGCAAGCTTAGACATCGCTGTTTGGTCAGCCGGACCAGAATCTCTGGGTCGAGGATCCCAAATTCTTCTCCGACTTCCGCTTTCGAGACCACGCGTAACCTGTTTCTGCGGATATGCTTGGCGTAACGCAGCTTGTTGTAGGTGGACCAGTAGAGGACGAGCGCGATACAGGCCAGGATGATCCATGCGACACTCTGCAGTCCGATGCCTCTCGCACCTCGAAACACGAGCAGATAGGCGGTGTGAATGCCCAGCATCCACAAAAAGGCGGTGATCAGCGGTAGCCAAAGATAACACCACAGCATCCAGATCGCCACGGTAAGCAATCGAAAGAACGCGCGTTGCGTTGGGTCCTGGTTTTCAGGATGCGAAATGATTAAAGGGGCGGATGTGCTCATTATCGGATACCTCGATCGGGGCTTTCCCATATGGCTCGTGAACCAGCCTTCTTTGAGAACGCCTTGGGTACGGAAACAACTGTGGTCAACATTCCGATCAGCCAAAAGGCAAGGGGATACCAGATGATCCAAAAAAACTGCCTGGTCACACGTTTTTCATAGCGGCTGTCAATGACCAGGCTGACGAGAAACTGCACAATACAGATCACGCTCAAGATGACGCCGTACCATCCCGGGAGAGGTCCGGGAATATACAGCCTCGAAGGCAAGGGAACCACCATCCCAAGCAGGCTCAAAACCAGAACGATCAAAATGGCGTAGGACCAGAGGACGCTCAAGCCCCACTCCAGCATCACGAACCACATGCGGCGGCGTTTCCAGTCACCCAGTCGGCCTGCGTACCGGCGCGCCACTTCCACCCCGCCTTGCGCCCAGCGGAGACGCTGCTTCCACAGGCCTCGCAAGGTTTCCGGCATGAGAATCCAGCACATCGCATTCGGCTCATAACGGATGTCCCAGAAGTCCATCTGCAGCCGCCAGCTCACATCAATGTCTTCGGTGACCATATCTGTGTTCCAGTAGCCGATGTCGTGGAGCGCGCCGATTCGAAAGGCCGCAATCACTCCGGAGATGGTGAAGATGCGTCCATAGGTTCGCTGCGCGCGCTTGATGAGCCCAATGATCGAAGAGAACTCCCCGACCTGCAATCGTCCGAGCAAGGTCGACCGATTCCGAATGCGCGGATTGCCTGTGACCGCACCCACTCTCGGGCCCTTCAGCAAATGCCACATCAGCCATTTCGTAGCGTTGCGCTCGAGAAGCGCATCGCCGTCGATGCAGATCAGGAAATCACTGTCCGCAGCCAGAGCTGCCATTCGCAGTCCCATGGCCTTTCCCTGGTTCCTTGGGAAATGAAGGACGCGGAGCTGCGGGTATACCCCGCTCAGATAGTTCAGAATCGCGCCCGTGTCGTCGCGGCTGCCATCGTCAATGGCAATGATTTCAAAGTCGGGATAATCCTGATCGGCGGCATATTGAATCGTGTCGCGCACCGTCTCGGCTTCATTGTGGCACGGGATCACGATGGTCGTTTTGGGCCAGCAGTCCAATTGGGGCGGCTCTGTATAGGGCGACGTATGCCGCTCCAGACGCAAGTAGTAATAGGTGCCGCCAAGGATCCAGAGAATGGACATGACGAGCGGATAATAGAACGAGTATCCCAGCAAAAAGGTGCGGACCATTGGAATCCATCCTTTACGGCTGCACCCCGGAGAAGGCCGAGGTCGAAAATGCCGGAATCAGCGTCTGAATGTCCGGGTTGTTCTTCACGAAATCGTCGGGGTAATAGGCAAGATGGCGTGCGCCATTGCGCAGCAACTCCTGCATTTCCGCTGCAACCGTGCGGGTAGGAAGGGGTTTCTTTGTCCGCCAGTTGACCGTTTGTAGTTCAAAGACTGTACCGCGATCACCCTCGGGCAAAGCGGCCACTCGATGGGAAAGTTTTTTCAGCCATGCGTCCGGATGCCTGGCGTTTTCCAGGGCGGGCATGGCCATCAAACCCACTTCGTCATAGCTGGATAGAAACGCGGGAAGAGATTGCGCATACCATACCTCACTCGCCGGATGCAGCACCGGCTCCGCAAAGAGGTTCCGTGCCGTCGCCAGCTCCGGACTCCAATGTCGCACCCGGGTTTTCAGTGCATCGGTAAATCCGATCAAGGCGCGGGTTCGATCCGCACCGGGGGCAGGGCTATTCGCGCCTAGAATGTCGGTGTCCCGCAAAATCGCATCGTCGCTAAACAATATTCCGTTCACCGGCGCCGCGCGTCCCAGATCCTCATAAAGATCTCCGACAATTGCCCTGGTTTCTGGACGGAAAGGGTTAAGTCGGATGGGGTTTTCGGGCTTGAGCCCCGGTCGCGATTGAATCTGCAGTTCGGCCTGCAATTTCCGGTCGGGCAATCGCCATGCAAGCACCGGCATCCATGCGTAAACCTCGACGCTGCAGCGCGTACGCAGCTGCCAGGAAACACGGGAAAACAGGTCGGCCCGCATCGGCAGGTGACGAGTTGGAAAATACACTGCGCTGGCCACTCCCGATCCATCCGGATCTGCGAAGGCCTGCAGCCATACCTGGTTTGCACCGAGTTGTTTGATACGATCCAGCAGTGCGCTCAGGTTTCGCTCTTGCGTCTGAGGATCGGGGTCATAGACATAATCGAGATCGACCTGGACGGCGCGAATGTTGTTGTTCAAAAAAGGGTGCTGGATTGCCCAAGCCAGGTTTTCCACTGTGGGATTGGACATCATCACCATTCTGGGGATGTTTGCGAGCCCGGTGGTTCCGAAGGGCTTGCTCGGAAACACGACAGGCAATCCCAGGGTAAAGGTCACCGACAGGCCTTCGGCCGCTGCGATCGCATCACTGATTTCCGTGTGGCTGCCGTAGGGCCACATGAGAGCTCGTGGCGCTCGCCCGAGTTTCTCTCGAATTTCCTGAACACTATGGGCAAGGTCGGCGCGGATACGCTCGGAGTATTGTCCGTCGGTTTCGTATCGATGCGTCTGTGGATTGTAGGCATGGGTGAGGACGGCGGGAATGACGTTTCCCTGGGGGTTGGCGTCAATGCCGCGGTGCAAATCATAGGTATGGGAAGCTATTTCGACCAGGCCGCTATCCTGCATTTCTCGCAATTGTTCCCAGCTGGCAAAATCCTCTCGAAGAAAAGGGCGCGGGCCGTAATCTACCTTCCCATCGGCCGCCAGATCAGCCCATGCGCCAACCACGGCGACGACGGCATGGTAGTCGTACGCTTTCAGCAGCGGAAAGACCTTGGTGTAGGAGCTTGCAAGGCCATCGTCGAAGGTCAGCAGCACAGCCTTGCTCGGGAGAGGGCCATGGCCGGTCCGGGCGTCGATCAACTGTTGCAGACTGATGACGTGGTAGCCGTGGGCATGCAGCCAATCAAATTGGGCTGCCAGATTGTGGGTGCTGATCGAGTACTGGTCGGCACCGAGATGGCTCGCGATGCCTGGAGTGAGGATCGGATATCGGCCTACATCCGGACGCATTTGCACCGGGAGGCCCTGCACGGTATCGCGCACATCGTGATAGCAAAGCACGAGCACGTCTGGGTTGCTGGCGTGAGCGGTGCCCAGAGCTGCGAGCAGCCAACAGAGCAGGAAAGACTTCATTTGTGCCCCCAGGTGAGACCAAGATTGACTGCGGTATAGGTCTCATTCACCCCGTCATACGGCTGGCTGTCGAAGAGAACGCCATCCACCAGGACAACCCGTGCATTGAGATTCCAGCGCTGCGCGAATCCGGCAGCAAAGGCGAGACCGGTCCCATAGTTCTGCTGCCAGTAAGGCGCGGAATAGAAGGTAACCTCCTGATGCAAGCTTCGGTCGTAGTGTCGCCAGGTGAGCCAGTCCACGGTCCCCCGGGGTCCGATCGAGAAATCATGACGAGGATTGAAATAGAGGCGATTCTCGTTTTTAGAATTGCTGGAGGCCCACTCCTCCGGCGCCACATTGATTTTCCATCGAGGCGAGGTCCACACCCGCTGATCGTATTTTCCTGAAAGCGCTGCTCGTTGGTTACCATCGCTGAACAGCACGCGCTGCACTCCAATGCCGGCGGCGCGCAACTCGCTGGCGCGCCAGTCCAGGCCCATGTCGAGACTCCGCGCATGCACCTTGGCGAGGACTGCGATCAGTTGCACATCCATCATGCTGTCGGTATCCGCGGTTGCATCGAACGCCCAATGATCGCCGAACCTGAGTTGAGTGCCTAGGTTCGCCGCTGGAGTCGTCCCTTTGGTTCCGGTGTCGATTGCAAGTTCCGCAAAAGCGAATTGGCGGGCGTAACTATAGCTCAGGCCCAGGCCGCCTCGGGTACGAACGGCATTACCTTCGAGGAACGTACCGCTTTGGTTCAGCTCATGCCCAAAGACACGCCAACGATTGTCAAGCAGAGGGGTGTCGAGGTGCGATTCCGTCTGCTCGTCTGTGGAACCGAGGAATCTGCCACTTGCCCACTCGTAGGTACCTTCGGAAGCAAACTGCCAACCCCGTTCAATGGCACGATCCCGCAGGAAAAGTTGTACAGGGGGACTCATTCCTTCTCGAGCGAGCAGAGCGGGCAGTTCCGTATCTACAACATCGCGATATCCCGCATTCTCGTCGATCTCCAGCTCTTGTCGGGAGGGAAGCTCATCCTTCTCAACATAGCTGTCGGAAATGCGTTCTTGCGCCATGGCCAGCCGAGGCCAGCCTCGATCCAGATAGGTCATTGCCATGGCTCGGCCCAATTCAGCGGCTGCTGGAGCCTGGACCAGGAGAGCTCCCACCCGCCGTTGTTGCTCCTTGTACATTCCGGCGTATCCGCGAAATTCCGCGGCCTGCAATCCGAGATTCTGGTGAATGCGGTTCGATTGCGGGATTTTCAGGCCGGGAGACTGCAACCATGACGGGGACTTGGAGTATGCGTGATCGATCGTCTGAAAAGCTTCAGCAATGTGCTCGCTTTCCAGGAGCGCATAGGCAAGTCCGCTCCACGCCGCCCCGTCTTCGGGAAACCGGTGCAACAGCCGACGATAGAGGATCTCGGCTTTGCGGGGTTCGTGGATTGCCAGATAGGCCGAGGCTACAGGAAGCTCGGCATAGAAGGGTACAGAAATGTTTTCTCGTTGCAATTTCTCGTAAGAGAGGACGGCGTCGCGCATGCGCCACAGATCCACCAGCGCGACCAATCGATCAAACTGCGCCTGCCGCCAGAGTGCTCCGCCGGAGGGGGAGGCGGCGATCACAACTTCCAGTCGAGCCAGTCCCTGTTCTGTCTCGGCTTGCTGGAGTTTTCGCGAGAGAGCGAAGCTTTCCCCCCAGCGCACCTCCTCCGCGCCGGCGGTTGCACCCAGAGCGAGTCCATTCTGCGAATCCGCACTGCGGCACAGTTCTCTCGCGCGTGTTTCTCCTCCCGCCTGGGAAAGCGTGCGCGCGAACTGACATTGCGCCAGGGGATCGTCCGGTCTCTTTTGAAGTTGGCCCTCCTCGATCGAGAGCATACAGGCGAAGTTGCCCTCTCGGCGGCACAGATATTCTTGTCCCGCGAGGACATCCTTTTCCTGTCTGGAGGAGGAGGGGAGAGACTGCATCAGCAGGCGCGCTCGAGAATACCTGCCTTCATCCACCTGCACCATTGCCTCTCCCAAACGCGGTTGCCAGCGCTCGGGAGCCAGAGCTTCCGAGCGGCGGTAGAGAAGGGTGGCCCGATCGTATTGATGGAGATTGCGGGCAGCGCGAGCCGCTGCTTCGGCAACTCCAGCGTCCTGTTTGGGCGTGTTTGGACGTGCGTAGAGTTCGAGCGCCAGAGTGTCGGCTCCGGCCAGGTTCGCGACGATGACCGTGTCGGCCAGCAATCTTGGATCGTTCGGATAGCGCTCGAGGAGGGAACGCAAGACGGTCAAACCTCCCTTCGGATCTCCGGCTTTGGCCTCTGCAACGGCAGCTTCGCGCACGCCCCCGGGGGCAACGGAATTGCCGACCTGCGCCCGCGCACCGGAGAGAAACCCGGCGGTGACTAGAAAGGCACACGACCATACGCGCAGGGAAGAGATCAGCACCGCAGTCCCTTAAGGGTCGAATCCGGTGCAGAAGAAAGCGAGAGGCCGCAGAGCTCAAAAGAATCGCTTGCTTCCAAGGCCTGTCCGGTTTTCGCAAGACATTCAGTTGAGCACGGGACGTGAGGCTCCAAGGAGAACGGGCCTAGGAGCATAGAGTCTTTCGAGAAAGCGGGCGCCACAATTGCGGAGAGCAGCCGGTTCCCGCGAAGCGATTGCGCATTTCTATAGATCCGGGGCGACATAGGGGATAGGATCCTCACAGGAAAAACAGCTACTTCGGTCAAGGCCGGGCATACGATGCTCTGTTCTTGGCGCGAACAAAAAATTCAAATCTAAAGCTTTGGGAAAGCACCTTTTGACGGTGAATTCTCGTTGGAATTCCGTGGAACCTATCGATTGCTTCAATTCCGATCTGAGGACATCCGCCAGACTAGGCACGTCCAAGTAAGCGCGTCTTTGGCTGGCCTGTTTCTCCCATTTGGCCGGAGATCAAAAAATTGCCGGAGGGTTCATCCAGCAGGGACTTCTCGGAAGGCCGTAGGAGCCGGTGTAAGTAAGCGCGCGAGATGCACAAGCTGCGGGCGGCCTGGGTTTTGTTTCCGTGATGATCCCGCAAAGCGGTTTCGGCGAGCTTAATCCTATAGTCGCGAAGTTGCCGCTCGAAGGAACCGGTGGGGCAATGGTTGTCGATGGCGACAACATTCTCTGCTTGAATGCCTTTCGGCAAATCCGCTACGCGGATGATCTCGTCCTGAGCGACGATGATGGCCCGCTGAATCACATTCTCCAGTTCGCGCCCGTTTCCGGGCCACGGGTAAGCTTCCAGCAGCGCCATAGCCTTGGGTTCGATCCCAAGCATCGGGCGTTTTTGGACTTCGGAGTAATGGTGCAGAAAGTGCAGAGCAATAGGAGCGATATCTTCGGGCCTCTCCTGGAGGGGCGGAATATCGATCCTCATCACATTGATGCGATAGTACAGATCTTCACGAAATTTCCCCCTTTCCACCATTTCCGCGAGATCCTGGTGCGTGGCAAAAATCAGGCGCGCCCGCAAGGGAATCAGCCGAGTACTTCCGAGTCGGCTGAATTCCCGCTGTTGAAGGACGCGCAGGAGCTTCACCTGTGTGTTCAGGCTCAGTTCGCCGATTTCGTCCAGGAACAAAGTGCCGTCGCGCGCTTGCTCGAGGTACCCCTCACGTAGGCCTACCGTGCCGGTGAAGGCTCCCTTCTCGTGGCCGAACAATTCGGCCTCAATCAAGGTCTCCGGAATGGCGCCACAGCTCACGGCGACAAACGGCCGATTGGATCGGTTTCCAAGATTATGAATGGCGTTGGCGATCAATTCTTTGCCAGTACCACTTTCGCCCGTTACGACGACCGAGGTATCAATCGTGGAAACCCGGCGTACGAGATCGTAGACCTCGCGTATTTGGGGGCTGGATCCGATCATACGATCACAGCTGGTCACCGCATTCAGTTGTTGTTGCACCTCGTCGAGTTGACGCTTCACGGTAACGCTTTCGTGGGCGCGCCGCAGCATGAGTTTGAGCTCTCGCACCGACAACGGCTTACGGCAGTAGTCGAATGCGCCCAATCGCACGAGCTCCGCCGCTGTCGGGCGAAGTCCGTCATCGGCCAGTACCACCGAGGGAACTTGCGCATCGACAATACGTTTGGCGCCCTCGATCCGCTTCTTCAAGGAAGCATGATTGGAGTCAAGATCTAGAACGACCATGTCAGATTCTCCGGCAGAGAGCATTTGATGGATTCTTTCCTCATCCGGCTCCAGGAGAACTTCAAATTCGTTCCCTAGGGCGGAGGAGAGAATGGTTTGCAATTTCCGGTTTTCGGAATACAGTCCAAGACGAATCATAGGTACGCAATCCTGCCTTCACCAGTCACGTGGCTCTCTGGCTCTGCAATCCCAAAGTGGAGAGAGCCAAAACGGCCTCTTCAATCCCTTCCCATCGCCGGTACAAGCCGATCAAAAGGTCAAAATGTTATTAAAGGTGACTCATTGATATCAGATAAGGTCCGGGACGTCTAGAAAAACCTTTCGAACGATCTCGATCGAGGGAGAGGACGCGGGCCGGGGAAGACGTTCATGCTCTTTGCGTCGTTGCCGGGGGGCTGCGTAGTTCCTGGCCAAGCGGTATCTATCTGGGAATTCTATGGAGAGGGTGCATGGCTCAGCGCGGCAAGGGAAACGGTCCGGCACCTCGCTTCGGCGTGGCTGCAAATCATATTTCCTCGTCGCTAGGAAAAAATGCCGTACACTGCACCTATCGCAATCGGAACATTGTTTTCTTCTTGCGTCGCGAGACTTCGCGATCTATAGATGCGCACAAAGTGCCTCCTTCATCTATGGATCGATTCCATCGCAAAGGGAGCCGAGCTTGCTAGCGTCACGAAACCGCGAATGGATGACCTCACCCACTGCCCAGGATTCCGACGGGCTCGGCGTCCAGGTGTTGTCCATCGCTCTTATTGGTCCAGAAGAGCATCGCAGGAACGCAGTCGCGAAGGCGATTGCAAGATCCCAGATTGGGATGACTCAGGAGTTCCGGTCCTATCCGGCGGCGGGAGAAGTTTCCCGGTTATTGGAATCGAATTACGACATCATTGTCGTGGAACTGGATAGTAACCCGGAACATGCACTGCAGCTGGTGGAGTATTTATGGACTACCAGTTCGGTACCGGTGATGGTCTATTCGGTGCGAGCGGATCCGGAAATGCTGGTTCGGTGCATGCGAGCCGGCGCTCGCGAGTTTTTGACGGTTCCGATTGCTCCGGAAATGATTGCCGAAGCTTTGATACGCGCGGCGGCTCGCCGCCCGGCAGCGCCGTCGCTCAAGAAAGTCTCCGGAAAAATCTTCCTCTTCCTGGGCTCGAAAGGAGGTTCCGGCGTCACGACCATTGCCAGCAACTTTGCAGTGGCCTTGGCGCAGGAATCCGGCCAGAAGGCATTGTTGATTGATTTTGGTTTTCCCATCGGCGATGCCGCACTGAGCCTCGGGATCAAACCTCATTTCTCGACCGCCCATGCGCTTGAGAATTCGGATCGGCTGGATTCCAGCTTCATCTCGAAGCTATTGAGCGCACATGATTCGGGATTGTTCGTGCTCTCGGCCCCCGACCAGTACGCTGCAACGCAGCCAAGCCCGGAATCGGTCGAGCGGCTGATCAACATCGTGCGGCAGGATTTCGATTATGTTGTGGTCGATGCAGGCTCGAGCTTTGGCCCAGCGTTGAAATCACTCCTGGATGCATCTACCGCTGTTTACCTGGTCACGCAGGTCGGCATTTCAGAATTGCGGAACTCCAATCGTCTCATTTCCCAGTTCTTCAAGGCCGGCCGCCCCAAGCTGGAGGTCGTGCTCAATCACTTTTCCGAGCGTTTGCTCGGCATCGATGAACACCATATTCGAAAGGCGCTTACCGTCTCGATAGACTGGAAGATCCCGGCCGATCGCGATTCCGCGGTTCGTGCCCAAAATACAGCCCAACCCTTGGTCCTCCAGGATTCGCCTATTTCGCGGGTTGTCCGCGGGATGGCGCGGACGGCGTGCGGTCTCCCAAAAGTCCCGCAGAGGAAGCGCGTTCGTTGGTTCCGATGAGCCGCAACAGCACTGCGGATCGAGATCGTTATCTGCTGGTCGATTTCCAAGCCTTCCGCCATTCTTGAGATAGGCCGTGATGCGGGTGGCGGGGAAGGTATCCCAGCCGATCTCGGTTTTGATTCCAGCCTGAGCCGCGCGCGGCGAATCATTCGCCACACATCGGATTGCTGCATAGGGTTTTCCGTTAGCTCGCCGCTCCCCCCGCGCGCGGAACGAAACAGCGGTGCTTTGCGGATTTTGCCGATGCCTGCGGCGGCGATGTATTCCTCCAGATAGATATCGAGATTGTGGTGCGTGGGAATTTCGTGTTCCTTGCCGCCTTTCTCGTGCAGCCGTACCCAGCCGCGCCGTCCCTGCACGTAAAAATCCTCGACCCGCATGGCCCGCGCCTTGTCCCCATTTCGCACCGGCGTCTTGCCTTTCCTCTGTGTGTTTCAGGCCGCGCACCGCATGCGCCGGTTTCAGAGCCAACACCTGGCCGACGACCATCCAGTCGAACAGCATCCGCAGCGCGGCCAGCCGTCGTTTCACCGTCGGCCTGGAATGTTCGCGGAGGACGCGCGGGAATGACAGCGGGCAGGGAAGTGCGGGTCCGGTTTCGGTCATTTTGAGGCGTCCATTCCAGCTGTCCCTCGAAATCGATTGCTCATTCCAAACAGCATCGCCGATCTCGATCGAAGCAACAACCCGCAACTAGTTGTCGCTCCCGTTGTTTCCGCCTTGCGGGACCTCCGGTGCTTCCACCTGAGATATCTGCGAAGCGTAGAAGGCAAAATGGCCACTGCTGTCTTCCAGCAAATAGCCATGCAGTTCAAGACTGGCCCCAGCCGCC
>JAJZIF010000424.1 GCA_021810735.1 Acidobacteriota bacterium | reverse complement strand
GTATCATCTTTCACATGATCACCACCCAGCAACCATACGACACCACTATCTTTCAGAAACAGGAGGAGCGCCGGCACCACCAAAAATCGGCCAGGCTTCACGCACAAGCCAGAGAACTCGGGTTCCAACTCATCCCCATCAAGGTTGTTCCTTAGGAGAGTGAACCTCGATGACGATGCAAAACGCATCGCGTTCCATATCAGCCGAAGGCTGTTGAACGATAAGTGTGGCATTCTGGCAAAAGCGCAGTGGTTT
The DNA here is from genome assembly GCA_021810735.1 of Acidobacteriota bacterium. The sequence continues at coordinate 3,798 of JAJZIF010000424.1, read as the reverse complement.
CAGGCCTATTGGAACCGCGTGGTAGCTCGTCCAGATGGCTTCGCACCAATTGAAGCGAATGCGTCTTTGACGGAACCTGACGGCCCACGTACCACCATCCGGAGAAGGCTAGTCTCGTCCGGACACTCTTAGGATGTGCCCGGCAGTTTCTTGAAACCCTCACGATGCCTATTGTGGGTGATAGAAAGCTTTCAGCTACTATTAAGGCATGGCAGGCGGCTGGGCGATCGCTGCCGGGGAGCTGAAAATGCTCATCGGGAGAGGAAAGTCCGAACTCCGCAGGGCAGTGTGCCGGATAACGTCCGGGACCGGAGCGTCAAGGCTTCGGGACGGCAAGTGCCACAGAGAATATACCGCCGCGTCCGCAAGGATGCGGTAAGGGTGAAAAGGTGCGGCAAGAGCGCACCGCTCCGGCTGTAAAGTCGGAGGCATGGTAAACCCCACACGGAGCAAGACCAAATAGGCGGGAAGCGCTGCGACGCAAGTCGCAACGCGCGTGCTGGCCCGGCGCGCCAAACCCGCGGGTAGGTCGCTATGAGCGTCCGCAGTAATGCGGCGCCTAGAGGAATGATCGTCCTCGACAAAATTCGGCTTACAGGCCGCCTGCCAAATTTACGATTGGAAATGCCCGAAAATCACGTTCAGCGATTCCGACAGGGTCGGATGCGAGAAAATTCCTTCCTGCAACACTCGATAGGGTAGCTTTCCCATCATCGCGAGTTGCACCATCGCCGCGATCTCGCCGCCTTCCATCCCTAAAATAGCCGCACCCAGAATCTGCTCGGACTTCGCATCGACGATGACCTTCATCCATCCGCGCATCTCGCCGAATTCACGCGCCCGCGCCACATAGGTCATCGGCATCTTCGCCACGCGGATCGCCCTTTTTTGCTCGCGAGCCTCTTTTTCTGTCAGTCCGATGCGTCCCAGTTGTGGATCGATAAAAATGGTGTAGGGAACCATGCGCCCTTCGATGGTGACATCCTTGTTCTCCAGAAGATTGGCGCGCAGAACCCGAAAATCGTCATACGAGATGTGGGTAAACGCCGGGCCGCCCTTCACGTCTCCAATTCCGTAAACGCCCGCGACATTTGTTTCCAGCCGCGAGTTCACCCAGACAAATCCCTTGTCGTCGGTCGCAATTCCAGCCGCCGGAAGGTCCAAATTCTCCGTATTCGGCGTGCGTCCCACCGCGACCAGAAGATGCGTCCCGTCCACCTTCCCCTGCTCGGTTCCCTGGCGAAACTCCAGCATGATTTTGCTCGCGTCTCCGCTTACCCGCTGCGTCTTGGCGTCGAGTAGGACTTCGATCCCATCCTCCCGCAAAATCTTCGTGATTTCGTCAACAATGTCGGCATCTTCGTGCATCAATAACTGCGCGTCCGATTGCAAAATTGTCACCCGGCTGCCAAACCGACGAAACATCTGACCGAATTCCAGGCCAATATATCCACCGCCCAGCACCAGCAAATGTTCTGGTACGTGATCCAATTCCATGATCGATGCGTTATCCAGAACATTCGTCAGCGAGCGAATTTCGCCGAATCCGGCAATCCGAGGGATAGCCGCGCGCGTTCCCGTATCGATAAAAATCTTGTCCGCCGTCAGCGAGAGAGCCTCACCGTCGTTTTTCTGGACGAAAATGGACTTCGATCCCGTGAATCGCGCCTCTCCGTAAATCAAGTCGAGATTCTTGGTTTTCAGCAGGGCCTTTTCGTTATTGCTGCGCGACTGCAGCACAATATCGTTCTTGCGCTGACGGACCCGCTCCATCTCCACGCCGCTCACCTGCGCGCGGACGCCGAACTCTTCGGCTCGACCACTCAGGTAGGCGATGCGAGCGCTGGCCACCATCGTCTTCGTCGGCGTGCAGCCAGTATTCACGCAGGTGCCGCCGACGTATTTGCGTTCGATGAGCGCCGTGCGCCATCCTGCATCGGCCAACGCCTTCGACAACGGCGTGCCGCCCTGTCCGGATCCCAGAATGATGGCGTCGTAGTGTCCGGCTGAAGTTTCTGAAGACATATGGCCTCGGATGTTTGCTTTATCTCGGTGCGTCGTCGATCGTCAATACGAAAGAAAGACAGCGCGCGAAATGACCAGGATGCTGCCGCCGATCGCCACCGCATCTTCGATCAGTGCAACAGGAAAGTCGTGCCAGTGGAATGTATGCACCCATCCCTTCCGCACCTCATATCCCAGCAGCGCACCGAGGATCGCGCCCACCAGGCCGACGACCGCGCAGATCTCCCAGTTTGCGCCCCAGGCTTGCCCGCTGACCATCCCGCAGATAAATCCAAAGATCATGCGGCCGATCATTCCAGGAGGCTTCAGGCGGCTTGGCGTGTTGGGCATTTTATCGGCGATCAATTCCCCCAAGGCAAGCAACGTAAGGACCACGACCGCGGCCGTGGTGTGCAGGAAATGGAGCGAGCTGCCCGGAATATGCATGTAGCGGAGATGCAATGTCCAGGCAAGAACCGCGATGGGAGTGAACGTTCGCAGCCCGGTCAACGCGCCCAGGCAAAACGCCACCAGAAGCACCGGCAAAATGCTGTCAGACATACACACCTCCACGCTAGGTTCGATGGCGCGCCGCCGCGGAACGATTGCTCGGCGCCATCTTTATTCTGTTCGAACTGAATTGTAACGGGGATTGGCGATGCAATCAGCCGGAATTTTTGCGACAGTATTTTCCGGCAATCCTGGATCGTCTTTGTCTGTACGCCGGGGGCCATACTTCGCGGCCCCATCGCGAAGGGTGGGAAGAAACCTACCGCGCCGCCACGGCCGCGGGCTCGCGCAGCCAGCCATAGAGCGGGAACCGCTCGGCCATATCCAGCACTTGAGCGCGAATCTTTGCCAGCCGTGCAGCGTCCGTTCGGTGTTCCAGGGCTTCCACGATCCAGCGGCCAATCACCTGCATCTCCGCTTCGCGCATGCCGCGGGTCGTCAGCGCCGGTGTGCCCACGCGAATGCCGCTCGGCTTCATCGGCGGATTCGTATCGAACGGGATTGCATTCTTGTTGACGGTAATTCCGGCTTCGCCCAGCGCCTTTTCCGCCTCGCTGCCGAACATGCCTTTGGAAAACACATCCACCAGCATCAGGTGCGTGTCCGTGCCGCCGGAAACCACTCGATATCCCTCGGCCATTAACGACTCCGCCAGCGCCTTCGCGTTCGACACAATCTGCGCGGCATACACCTTGAACTCCGGTTGCAGCGCTTCCTTGAAGGCAACTGCCTTGGCCGCGATAATGTGCATCAGCGGGCCGCCCTGTTGCCCGGGGAACACGCTCCGGTCGACACTTGCTGCCAAATCCTGCCGGCAGAGAATCAACCCGGCGCGGGGGCCGCGCAGCGTCTTGTGCGTCGTGGTGGTTACGATGTGCGCGTGCGGCACCGGCGACGGATGCACACCCGCCGCCACCAGACCGGCAAAGTGCGCCATGTCGACCACGAGAAACGCGCCGACTTTATCGGCAATCTGCCGCATCCGCGGAAAGTCGAAGGTCCTGGGATAGGCGCTGCCGCCGCCGATAATCATCTTCGGCTTCTCGCGATCGGCAATCTGTTCCAGTTCGTCGTAGTCGATCACCTCGGTGTCCTTGCGGACGCCGTAACTGACCACGCGATACAGCTTGCCGGAAAAATTCAGTTTGTGCCCGTGCGTCAGGTGACCGCCATGCGCCAGATCGAGACCCAGAATCGTATCGCCCGGCTGAATGATCGCCATATACGCTGCTGCATTTGCCTGCGAGCCGGAGTGCGGCTGCACATTCGCATGTTCCGCCCCGA
>JAJZIF010000423.1 GCA_021810735.1 Acidobacteriota bacterium | reverse complement strand
AGAGGACGATCTCCTGATCGCGGGGGATCCGAACGCTTTCGGCCATCAGTTTATCGGGGGTGAGGCTGAGGGCGCCGGGGAGGGTGCGGGGATCGGGCAGATAGTCGAGGGGATGGCGCAGGTCGACGATGAAGACGGGCTCGCCGTCGTCCATCATGCGTTTGAGATCGGTCGGTTCCAGGCGGGCCAGGCGTACGGAGCGGACAAAGGCGCGGCGCTGAAAGAGCCGCCAGGCGAGAAAGCCAAGAACGAGAAGCAGGAAGAGCGCGAGGAAGAAGTGCGCGGTCCAGGAGAGCGCCTGCGGGTGCCGCATCAGGACGTCTCCGAAGATGCGACCGCCGAGGGTTGCGGTGCCGGCCCACAGCAGAACTCCAAGGGCGTCAAAAGCGAGAAAGCGTCCATAAGCCATTCCTGACTGGCCGGCGATGGGCGGAGCCAGGATGGCCAGCCCCGGGATGAACTTGGCGACCAGCAGGGCCGATGGTCCGCGGCGCGAGAAGTAGCCTTCGGTTTTGCGCACACAGGCGGAACTTTCAAGGCTGAGGCGGCAGACGATGCGCACCACCGCGCTGCCGTAGCGTTTGCCGAAGGCATACCAGACGGAATCCGCGATGAGGCTCCCGCCGAGCGCCGCGGCGATGACCAGCGGCAACCGCAGGTGATGCGTGCCAGTGAGGGTTCCCGCGGTGAGCAGCAGCGGAGTGCTGGGCAGCGGCGCGCCGAGCTGCACAGCCATCACCCACACGAAGACGAGCAGGTAGCCATAGCGGATAAAGAAGTGGAGGGCGATCGGCATATCCGTGGGAAGAACAAATCAGTGTCTTCCTATAGATTGGCCGAAACCCCTCCAGGGAGCAAAGAATATTTTGCGCGCCCGTTACCTCGTCTTTGGCGCCGTCACCGGAATCTGCAAGGTGCCGATGCGCTCGTTATCGAGATTCTGGACTCCCAACTGCAGGAGGGAGACGCCCTGGGGCACATCGATGAGCTGATTCAGGTGAACTCCGTCTTTCTCGGCAACAGCGGCCTGGGCCGGGGTGAGGTTGAGGTCGAGGGCGATGTCCTGGTAGTTTTCCCGAAAGCCCATGCCGTTGTAGACGACTTCGGCCAGCTCCAGCTTTGCCGTTTGGTTGCCGTTGGGCAGTTTGGTCATGTTCAGGGATGTTGGGTTGATCCAGTAATTGACCACCATGCGCCGCGGGTTTTTCATTTTCGCCGAGAGCTGCCCGCCGTTGCCCATGGCCGACGATACGGTTTTCAGCTGGGGTCCGGCAGCGGATACCTGGGCATGGAAGAGCACCTGCGAGAGCATCGGGCTGCCAGGCTGCATGGCGGCGACCATGGGATTGACCTCACCGCCGACCAGGCCCTCTTTCTTCTTCGGATCGAGGGCGTAATAGCCGCGCCGGTACTGTAGCTTGTAATGGCCTTCCTCCAATTTGACGCGGATATTGCGGTAGGCTCCGTTATAGTTCCGGTTTTCGGGCACATAACCCAGGGTGTAGTAGTTAGAGCCGTTGGAGATGGCCGCGGGCAGGGATCTGCCAATGGCGTTGGTATTGATGTAGGCCTTGCCGCCAGTTTCTTCCGCTATTTCCCAGGCTGTTCCCTGTTCCTCGAAGTTTCTCATCATGTAGGCAGAGGTTTGCGATTCGAGCGCCTGCGACATTTGCTGCCCGCCTGCCACCGGAGTGCTGTTCATCAACTGGGGATTCATCATGGTATTTTCGGCCTTGAATTCGGGCGCTTCATTGAGTCCCTGAACATCGACGGGATAGACGGCTACGCGAGCCAGGGCCATGAGGGAGTCCATTTTTTTGATTTCGCGCCGAAAATCCAGCCATGCCCCCTGCTGGCCCATGTTTTCATCGCCGCCGGCAACGATTGGCGGCGGGTTTTCCGTAAACCAGATGAGGTTCTTGCGACCGGGAATGGTGGTGAGATAGCGGGCCAGTTCGTCCATAGCGGTGAACGTTATCCGTGCGCGCAGGTAAAATGTAAAATTGCTCTGATCCGCCTGGAACTGCTGCACTGCCGCTAACGCGGTACCCGAGACTCCGGCACCGGCTGCGATATTGGTGAGAAGGGTCATTCCGGCACTGGTGTTGGGATTCATCATGGCCGACCTGTTGGCCGTCGTCTGGCTCAAAGCCGCCAACAGGGCGCTGCGCCTGGTACTGAAACCATTGATCATCTGAAGCTGATCGGTCAGGGCAAACATGGCGATCTGCGTGCCGCGGGGAATCTGCTTCACAACTTTTCGCAGGCGGGTGATGGCATACACCTGATGCCCCAGGGGCGTGTTCATGTCGTCGAGCAAGATGACATCCGCGGCCGAAGTGAGGTGGTACCGCGGCTGATTGCTGTACATGCCGGCAGGAAGGTTGAGCGGGGCGGTGGATACCTGCTCTGCTTCCGTGGCCGTGTGCCGCTCGAAGACAGAAATCTGCTGAGGCTTGCCGTTCTCGAAGAGCTGGAAATCGGACTTTGGCAAGCCGAGCACGGGTTTACCCTTCTTATTGGTGACCACCACGTCCACGAGCACGAGACTGCTCCGCGTGTGGAACACGGGGATAGCCTGCCCCGTCTGCGGCTGCGTGGCCGGTTGCTGCGTCTTCGGCTGGCGAGGACCGGTAAAGCCTGACGTCAGCGCCACGGCCACGAGACCGGTTGTCGCCAAAAGAAGTCGTTTCATCTGAGTTCCCTTTCCTCTCATCCATCAATTCCCTGCTCTGATCGGAATCTCCAGGGTTCCGATTCGCCCGCTCTCCAGGTCCTGTACGCCTAACCGGAGAAGACTAACACCTTCAGGCACGGCAATCACCTGCTGGAGATGCAGGCCGTGCGTCATCGCCTTTGCAACGTCGTCGGGAGCGAGGTTCAGCTCCAGCGACGTGTCCTGGTAGTTTTGACGAAACCCGGTGGGGTTATAGACCACTTCCGTCAGTTCTAATTTGACCTGGGTGCGGCCGTTGGGCCCTTTCGTCATCGTCAGCGTCTTTGGATCGATCCAGTCGTTCACTACGTAGCGTTGGGGATTCTTCAGTTGCGCGGCGATTTTGCCGCCGCTGACGGAGCCGTCGGCTATGTGCTCGAGGCTGGCGGGCGCGCGCTCCGCTTTCGCGCGAAAGAGCACCTGGGACAGGTTCGGCACGCCGGGCTGCATGGCGGCAATCAGTGGGTCCGCCGGGCCGAGCAGCATCTTTTTCATACGGGCTGCGCCGAGGGCAAAGTAGCCGCGCCGGTATTCGAGGTGGTAGCGTCCTTTCTCCAGTCTGACGCGAATTTTACGGTAGGCGCCGTTGTCATTCTGGTTCCTGGGCACATAGCCGAGGGTGTAGTAATTGGCTCCATTGGCGATGGCGCTCGCGAGAGCCTGGCCGACTGCGTTGGTATTCTCGAAGGCCTTGCCGCCGGTTAAGGTCGCAATCTGAGTCATATTGAGGTTGTTGAATTCGGTCTGGGCAATGGAGCCCTGCACGCCTTCCTGAATGGTGTTGTTCATCACTTCGGCACTGGGAAGAGCATTCGCGGTCGGAGTGCTGACCAGGAGGTTCGGATTGAGAATCTGGGCCTGGGCGGTATCGTTCATGGGCACGGAGAGTCCCCGTGCGCCGACGGGGTAGACGGCCACGCGCGCCAGGGCCAGCAGGGAAATCAACTTTTTCATGCCGTCGCTTGCGCCGGCTTCGTTGCCTTCGATCATCAGGCCGGCCTGCTCCAGCCCTGGCATGATCGGCGGAAACGAACCCGCGAACCAGATGAGGTTCTTGCGTCCGGGAATGGTGCTGAGGTACCTTCCCAACTCGTAGAGGGCGTCGACGGTCGTGTAGACATTGGCATTGATCCCCGCCGCCGCCTCATCGTTCATGACGCTCTGCTGAAAACCCTGCACTCCACGTTGCCCGATGGGAAAGCCATTGGACATGTTTCCGAGAAACAACGGGATTTGCCAGTTGTCATTCGGCTGGAAGGGCATGCTGGAAGCGAGGTAGGGATTTGTCCTCCTGCTCTTCAGCACGTTTTCCAGCGCACCGGCTCGTTCATTGAAGCCCTGCAGCATCCGCAGCCGG
>JAJZIF010000422.1 GCA_021810735.1 Acidobacteriota bacterium | reverse complement strand
CTGCTCGGTGATCGGTGTAATCTTCGCCATGGGTGTAAGTCTCCTTTGTGAGAAATGGCTTTCCGCTTCTCAGGCCAAAGCCAACTTGCACCCTCTCGCCTTTTACACAATCGAAGTTACGTCACCGCAGTTACAAACAATGGCAGCATGTTGACTGCCCCGTTGACATTCCCCGGATAAGTGGTAATTGTGTGCCGAGGTCGCTCAGGTCTGTGTCAAGGCGCATGCCCGCGCGGTGATAGTTTGGCCACCTTGGCGCAGCCATCAAGATGATTTCTGTATCCGCTGGCCGAACCATGCGGCGATTTGCTCCTCCGTGAGCGTGCCCGCTGCGACGGCCTCCATCATGTGAATGGCCTGCAGCGGATCATATTGCAATCTTTGACCATGATCCGCAAGAAACAGGCGCGCGATGACCCAAGCGGTACGTTTGTTGCCATCGACAAAGCCATGATTGCGGGCCAGCCCGTAAGCATAAGCCGCCGCCAAAGATGCTGCATTCGGTTTGCCATACGCTGCCTGGTGCTGCGGACGCGCCATTGCGGATTCCAATGCGTTTGCATCCCGCACGCCGTCCAGTCCGCCATGCTCGGCCAACTGTCGATCGTGCACGGCATAGAGGACATCCAGCCTCAGCCATCGCAAGCGCTTCATTTTGCCAGCGCCCGCAGGATTTCCCTATCTTCCTGCATGATGTCTTCGGCCAGACGCATCTGACGTTCAAAGTCGGGATTGTAGGGCGTAAGGCGATAGCCGCCATCTGGAGCTTCTGTCAGGAATACTGTGTCACCCTTTTTTACCTTCAAGCGAGACATGGCTTCTTTGGTCAGAATGAACCCAGCCGATGAACCAACGGTCGTGACCTTAAATGTAAGCATTTTCCACCTATATAACGTCCATTATATAGGTGGATTCGGCAATTACGCCCGTAGCGCCCGCAACGCTCGCACGTTCCGCTCCTCATCTCCGGGCGCATCCACCGGCGTCTCCGCAATGAATGCTGCGTGAGCAAACTTCGGTTCGCGCAGCAGCCGGCGGAACGGCTCCAACCCGATTTTGCCTTCTCCGATGTGCTGGTGCCGGTCGAGTCTGGAACCGCGCTCGGCCTTGGCGTCATTGCAGTGCCACACGCGCACCACATCGCAGCCGATGGTATTTTCAATCTGCGCCAGCGTCTCTGCCCAACCCTGCTTGCTGACAATGTCATACCCAGCGACATGGGTATGACACGTATCCAGACATGCGGCCACCGGGGCATGGGGACGCAGACGTTCGATCATCTCCGCAACCTGCTCAAAGGAACCACCCAAAGAGAATTCCGAGCCGGCGGTATTTTCGATCAGGATATGAAATTTCGTGCTCTGCCATGGCAGCCCGTCAATGGCGCGAGCAATGGAGTCCGCAGCGTGCCGCAGGCCCCGCGTGCGTGTCATTCCGCGAAAGGAACCAGGATGGATGACCAGGTAATCCGCGCCCAGGGAGAGCGCCCGTTCGATTTCGCCGCGAAAGCAAACCACGGATTTCTCGCGGATTTCATCCGCGTGGCTGCAGACATTCACCAGATAGTTGGTGTGGATGACCAGCGGTCCAATCCCACATTCCTCCCGTGCGGCGCGCGTCAATTCCCGCTGCTCCGCCGAGATCGCCGAAGCGCGCCACATGCGCGGACTGGAGGAGAAGATCTGCAGTGTGTCGGCACCTATCGAAGATGCATTCCGGACCGCGGCAGCGACACCCTTCGAAGTGGAAAGGTGAACTCCAATGGATCGATGCTGCTGAATCCCGGGTCCGGAAAGACCAGTTTTTCGCATAATTTTCCTGGTAAATGCGAAGCAGCGAGCCCTGTTGGACTCGCTGCTGCTATGCCGCGCGTCTCTCCAGTTTCAGGATTTCGCCGCCGGCGTAGGGTTCTCTTCAAGAAACGTTTCGATCCGCGCAATCTCTTCCTGCCGCAGGCGAAAAGTTGCAGCGCCGATAATTCCATCCACTTGCTTTGCGTTTCTTGCGCCCACAATCGCGCCCGTCACTGCGGACTTCCGCAATGTCCACGCAATGGCTACTTCTCCCGGACCGCGGCCATACGGCTTTCCAATCTCCCGCAGCAGGTCCACGAGTTTCAAATTGCGGCTGAGTTGCGGTTCCTGGAATTTCGGGTTGTTACGCCGCCAGTCATCCTGCGGCAAATTGGCGGCGCGCTCTTTGGTCATTGCGCCTGTCAACAATCCGGAGACCATTGGCGAGTAGTTGATCACGCCGATCCGGTGCTTCTCACAATACGGCAATATCTCCGCCTCGACACTACGATTCAGCAGGGAGTAGGGCGGCTGCAGCGAAGTTATTGGCGCAATCTTCGCCACGCGCTCCATCTGGGCCACCGAGAAGTTCGAGACCCCTATGGATCGCGTTTTCCCTTCTTCTTTCAGCTTCGCCAGTGTTTCCCATCCCTCTTCAATGTCGGCCTCCGGATTCGGCCAGTGAATCTGATACAGATCCACCGAGTCCACCTGCAGGCGGCGCAGACTGGCTTCGATTTCCTTCCGAATGGAATCGCGCTTCAGGCTGTGACCTACCCGGCGATTGCCATCCCACACCATGGAGCATTTGGTAAAAATATATGGCTTCTTCGAGTGTCCCTTGAGCGCCTTGGCTACGACCTCCTCCGAGTGCCCCAAGCCATAGATCGCCGCAGTGTCGATCCAATTGATGCCCAGATCGAGCGCGCGGTGAATGGCCGCGATCGAATCGTTGTCGTCCTGCGAACCCCATGCGAATTGCCAATCCCCGCCGCCGATGGCCCACGCACCGAAACCGACCGCCGTGATGTGCATGTCGGAATTGCCAAGCTGTCGTGTTTGCGTAGAAACTTCCTGTGCTGTCTGCATGATTTTTTGGATGCCTCGCATGGAGAGAAGTTGCAGGTCGCCATTCAAGAGCGAGCCCATACCTCGGCTGGATCATCTCAAATTAGAAACTCGCCTTCGCGCATGACCGGCGCATCGTCAATCCAGATATTGAATCCCAGACCGACAACATCGATATGCGTTTTGGACGTCCAGGGCGCGCCGGTGTGCTCACCGTACGGATCGCCAAACGCAATATGGATGCCGGGAAATTTCTCGTCCTGCAAGATGTTGCCGATGACGGCATGCACGCCAATATTGGTGCCGATAGCGAACTCCCCCACGCGATCGGAATTTTCATCGGTATGGGTGTAGGCCCAGAATTCATCGCGCAATTGGCTGTTCTCGGAATGGCACTCCACAATGCGATTGCCTCGAATTTCGATCGTTAGCGGTGTCGCGGCAAGGCTTCCGTAGCGCGAGCACAGGTAGTCCCCCACCACGCCATCCACGACAAACGTTCCATTCACCTCTCCGGGCGCGGTAAAGACTTCCCCGCCCGGCAGATTTCCCCACTTGTTCGGACTGATGATGCCGCTCGTCTTCAGCCATTGGTACTCTGGCAGAAAAGTCGCCTGAATGCTGGTGCCCGCAGCGGTGGTCGCATGAATTTTTCCTGCGCCCGAAACCTTGCCCAGCACCTTCTGGCTCAGCCGGTCTACGTGGAGAAAATCCGCGCGCATGCCGTCCAGCATGATTTGCGGTGTAATGTTCACCATGTGGGCGTGGCGCATCCTGCGCCGGTTCACCACGTCCGTCATTTGGCGTCGGGAGCACAGTTCATTCAACTGAACCTGCACCGCGAAGATGGAAACCTGGCTGGTCTCCATGTCGGCCAGCACAGCCTGGGGCATGGAGGTCAAGGGACGAGAAGCAATCTCTTCCAGAATGAATCCGTTCCACGGGCAGCCGAGCCGCTCCAGTTCCTGCGCCAAAGAGGCTGCGATTGGCAGCGTGCAATGGTCCGTGATGAGCGTGACTTTTTCTTCGCGCCCGATGCGCAGGCAGGTCACTACAGCGTTGCGAGCGCCCTCAGAAAATTCCGGCGGGAACGGCGTGGAGAGCAGTTGCTGACGCATGTTTGTTGACGAGCTTTCGAGCACGGAACACATTTTCCAATTCTATAGATTTCTGCAGAAGGACTTCTCGAAGTCCAGACTCAGAACAGCCCGGCCCGCGTCTCTTCCGCCATGTAAT
>JAJZIF010000421.1 GCA_021810735.1 Acidobacteriota bacterium | reverse complement strand
CACGGGCGTCATTACCTAAGGCAAGAGCCGGATGCGGGAATCCCGCTCGTCCGGATCCGTGGAGGGGGCTGTGAGCGATCATGGTCCCTACTCCGACTCAGTTTCTCGCGCTAACTCTGTAGGCGAAGTGTCGTCAAATTTTGGAATCAGAGGAGTCGAATCCCGTTCCCGCCATCGTCGGCGAGTTTCGGCGAGAATCTGTTCACGGCTATTTTCCATGTGCGCAATCAAGTCGCAGGGTGCTGCCGTCGCTTCATACTTTGCACCCCAGAGCAACAGCTCCAGCATCACCGGCGCAAGGTCAATGCCTTTCTGAGTCAGTCGATAGTTCACGCGTCGCCCATCCGTCTGCTCTGGCTCCGTCATCAGGATCCCGGCCGCTTCCAGAGTTTTCAGCCGGTTGGAAAGGATATTTGTGGAAATACCTTCGCCGGATTCCTGAAACTCCTTGAACGTGTGGTAGCCGCGCACCATCATGTCGCGGATGATCAGCAGCGACCAGCGATCGCCGAACTGCTCCAGAGAGATGCTGACAGGGCATCCGGATCGGCGTTTCGATTTTGACTTTTCCGGCATGGGGGTAAGCCGTCCATGTTACTTGCAAAATACAAGCAACATGAAACAATTAGCAGAAACACTTGCGAAATGCAAGTGAATGTTGCCTGGATTTTCGGCAGAAAATCTCCTGGTTTGGATGTCCGAGGCGGTAAACGAAGCCTGCGGATCTTGCCTGTAGGCAACCTAAAGAGTACGGCCACGTCCAAAAGAGTGTAAAACGCGGGGGATGCATGATCGTAGAGATATCCCGCAATCCAATCGTTTAGCCTCAAACAATAAGTTTTACTGAAAAAGGAGAAAGTTTGTGAGAAAGCCTTCGTTTCGTCGTCGCTCAATTTTTCCGCTCGCATTGACTGTTGCCGCACTGCTCGCCCTTCCAGCCATCCTGCAAGCGCAGTCCGTTCGAGTCAACTGGGCAAAAAAAGCCTCATTCACAGGCGATAAAACGTATGAATGGATTCCTAGTAAAGACACGAACCATCCATTTTACCGCCAGTATGTCGGGCAATATGTGCAGGCGGACCTGGCCAAGAAGGGCCTGCAAAAAGTTTCCGCCTCGCAGTCGCCGGATCTGCTGGTCACCTATCACTTCCTGACCCAGGAGACCGAGGATGTACAAACGAACGGCTTCGGCTACGGTGGTGGTGGTGACGGCTGGGGCGGCTGGGGGATGGGCATGGGGGATATGGGCATGGGCATGGGGGATATGGGCATGGAAGATACCACGACCACCGAAGTGCCGGTGACCATGGGAATCCTGACTGTGGACATGATCGACGCAAAAACAAAGAAGATCATCTGGCGCGGACAAGCGACGGAGGACAACGTTCTGAAGAGCACAAAAGGCGAGGAGAAAAAGGTCAAGGACGCAGTTGATAAAATGCTCGATCATTTTCCGCCCAAATAGGCGTAGATTCACTGAATTGCGTGAACATCGAGCAGTCGCGCAATGCGGCGTTCGCATTTCTGAGGACACGCGGCGTGAGTCACTTCCGCGGCAGGGGACAAGTACGCACGCCGGCTAGGCGGCGAGGCCGCGCGGCTTCACGTGCGAGCGGATAAATTCCACCGTGGTTTCCAGCGGCGTTCCCGGCCCGAAGATTGCTGCCACGCCTTGCTGTTTCAGGAAATCGATGTCCTGCGCGGGAATCGTCCCGCCCAGCACCACCAGGATGTCATCCGCTCCGCGCTCTTTCAGCAGAGCCATCAGTCGCGGCACGATCGCGTTGTGCGCGCCGGAGAGAATGCTCAACCCGATGCATTGCACGTCTTCCTGGATCGATGCATTCACGATCATCTCCGGCGTCTGGCGCAGTCCGGTGTAGATGACTTCCATGCCAGCATCGCGCAGCGCGCGCGCGATCACTTTGGCGCCGCGATCGTGACCGTCCAGTCCCGGCTTCGCCACCAGCACGCGGATAGGGAATTCATTTTTTGGTTTGACGCTTGGGTCGATGGTCAAAGGCTTCCTCGCGGTGTCCCTGTTTAGTCAGAGCATTTTCCCTGTTACCGTAATGCGGGCTTCATACTATCCCACCCTGGCTTCGCTACGATTGATGGGTACCCGTAACATTCCACGAGTTGTGAAACTGCTTTACGTCCAACTGGATTCTTCATAGGTCCCATACACATCGCGCAGCGCAGCGCAGATTTCGCCGATGGTGGCGTAGGCGCGGACACAATCCAGAATATACGGCATGGTGTTGGCGTCGGAGATTTTCCCTTTCTCCGCCTGTGGCTCGCGGGCGGCGGCCTGACGCAGCGCACTCAACCGGCGGGTAACTTCTGACTGCGAACGACGGACACGAAGGCGCTTCAACTTTTCCGTTTGCGACTCGCGCACGGTCTCGCCAATGTAGAGAATCTCCTGCGGCGTTTCTTCCACCACAAAATCATTCACCCCGACGATGATCTTTTCCTTGGCCTCGACAGCGCGCGCATATCGATAGCTGGATTCCGCCAATTCCTTCTGCGGGAAGCCCTGCTCGATGGCATGCACCATCCCGCCCATCGCATCCAGCTTGGCAAAATATTCGAACGCTCCCTGTTCCATTTTCAAGGTTAGAGTTTCGACGAAATAAGAGCCGCCTAATGGGTCGACGGTGTCCACGACGCCGGACTCATACGCCAAAATCTGTTGTGTGCGCAGCGCAATGCGCGCCGCTTCCTCGGTCGGCAATGCGAGCGCTTCGTCGTAAGAATCCGTATGCAGCGATTGTGTTCCGCCCAACACCGCGGCCAGCGCCTGAATCGCCACACGCGCAATGTTGTTCATCGGCTGCTGCGCAGTCAACGATACGCCTGCCGTTTGCGTATGGAACCGCATCCATTGCGAGCGCGCTTGCTTGGCATCGAAGCGCTCCGTCATCAGGCGATACCAAATCTTCCGCGACGCGCGAAACTTCGCAATCTCTTCAAAGAAATCGTTGTGGCTGTTGAAAAAGAAACTGAGGCGCGGCGCAAAATCGTCGACATCGAGGCCGCGGCGCAGCGCCCACTCTACATATTCCACGCCGTCGTAAATCGTAAACGCCAGTTCCTGCAGCGCCGTCGCGCCCGCCTCTCGAATGTGATAGCCGGAGATGGAAATGGGATTGAATCGCGGCGTGAACAGCAAGCCAAACTCAAACGTATCGATCACCAGCCGCATGGAAGGCGCGGGCGGATAGATGTATTCCTTCTGTGCGATGTATTCCTTGAGGATGTCGTTTTGCAGCGTGCCGGAAATCTTTCTCCAGTCTGCGCCCTGCTGCTCCGCCACCACCAGGTACATGGCCCACAGCACGTTCGCGGGGGAGTTAATCGTCATCGACACGGTGGTTTTTTCCAGGTCGATGCCGGAGAACAAAATCTCCATGTCTTCCAGCGAATCGATGGCGACGCCGCACTTGCCCACCTCGCCTTCGCTGTTGGCATGGTCGGAATCGTAGCCCATCAGCGTAGGCAGATCGAAGGCGACGGAAAGCCCGCTGCCGCCTTGTTCGAGCAAATATTTGTAGCGTCGATTGGTCTCTTCGGGGGTTGCGAAGCCGGAAAATTGCCGCATCGTCCACAGTTTGCCGCGATAGCCTGTGGCGTGAATGCCGCGCGTATAGGGCGGCTGACCGGGAGCGCCTAAATACTTTTCAGGATGATCGTCCCAATCCGCGGGAAGATCGGCGGGCGTGTAGAGCCGCTCCACCGGCACGCCGGAAATCGTGGTGAAGCGCGCCGTGCCATCGGGATTGCGATTCGTTCCCGTGTTCGCGCCGATCGGCTGCTCTGGAAACTTCGCGAGCGTGGGCGCGAGGGTATTGTCCATCCATTGCTGCTCGGCTGCTGAGACGCGACGGCCGGCCTCAGCGGTGGACGCCGGGCGCTGCGGAACATGCTCTGTGGCGCCTTGCGACATATACACATCTTAGACTGCGGCAGGCAGGGAAGTGGTCATTCAGGATAGGAGATCGATCGACGATCCGCAGCCAGCGCTCCGATCCCGTTCCTATATCCCGTCAAATGTTCGTCGTTCTGCAGACTTTCCTTGCTTGTATTTGACCAGTCC
>JAJZIF010000420.1 GCA_021810735.1 Acidobacteriota bacterium | reverse complement strand
GCCTACTCGGTCAGCGCCGTCGATCAGGATGGCAACCAGAGTGCCCGATCTTCGGAAGTAGTCGTCGAGTTGAAGAAGTAAACGAGGATAAGACATGAGATATTGCCGCTTTCAGACGCCGGATGGCCCACAATACGGCGAAGTCGCGGATCGCGCGGGCGTTCTGTGGATTGAGCGTGTGCTGCCGCCCTTCCCCGAAGACCCCTGGACAGTCTCGAGCGCCGTCGCCTTCGTGCCGCTGCCGCTCGCCGAAGCAAGCCTCCTGCCGCCTGTCGTCCCTTCAAAGATTCTCTGCATCGGACGCAATTACCGCGACCATGCCGCGGAATTAGGCAACGAAATCCCCAAAGAGCCCCTGCTCTTTCTGAAAGCTCCCTCCTCCGTCATCGGTCCCGGCCAGCCCGTCCGAATTCCCGCCATTTCCCGGCGCGTCGATTTTGAAGGCGAGCTGGCTGTCGTGATCGGCAGGCGTGCGTCAAAGATTGGCCCTGACGAAGATGTTCGGCCCTACATTCGTGGCTACACCATCGTGAACGACGTCACCGCTCGCGACCTGCAGAAGACCGATGGACAGTGGTCACGCGCCAAAGGCTTCGACACCTTCTGTCCTGTGGGACCGCTGGTGACCGACGAAATCGACCCGCACAAAGGACTGGTAGTCGAGACGCGGCTCAACGGCGAACTCAGGCAGCATGGCACTACCGCCGATTTCATCTTTGCTATCCCAGCCCTCCTTCGCTACATCACTGCCGCTATCACGCTGCTGCCCGGCGACCTGATCCCCACGGGCACTCCCGCGGGTGTAAGCCCCATGCAGCCAGGCGATCTGGTTGCAGTGTCGGTCGAAGGAATTGGCACGCTCGCCAACCCGGTTGTGGGCTAGCCGGCCTCGCCATTCCGGCATCTAAATCAAGTATGAAGCTGGGGTTAAGGCAATCCTGAATTGCGGCGCGAGCTTTTGCTGGAGTCGCCGGATCAGAGATAATAGTTTCAGGAAGGGGGATGGATGGCAAAAACACTGCTTGCACAGCTCCGCGAGATGACTACCGTCGTGGCGGATACCGGCGACATCGAAGCGATTGAGAAGGCGAAACCGCAGGATGCGACAACCAACCCGTCGCTTTTGACTGCGGCGGCCCAGATGCCCCAGTACAGCAAAATCGTGGACGATGTGCTGCTGGATGCGAAGAAGGAACTTGGCGGAAATGCCGCCGACGACAAGGTGACAAAGCTGGCCTTCGAAAACCTGGCCGTAGCCTTTGGTAAGAAAATTCTCCAGATTATCCCGGGCCGCGTTTCCACCGAAGTCGATGCCCGGCTCTCCTATGATCGGGAAGCCACCATCGCCCAGGCGCACTCGATCATCCGCAAATACGAAAGCGCGGGTGTCTCGCGTGAGCGCATCCTCATCAAGATCGCCTCCACGTGGGAAGGAATCCGCGCAGCCGAAATACTGGAGAAGGAAGGGATTCACTGCAATCTCACCCTCCTCTTTGGCCTGCATCAGGCCATTGCCTGCGCCGAAGCGAAGGTCACCCTGATTTCGCCCTTCGTCGGCCGCATCCTCGACTGGTACAAGAAGGACACCGGTAAGGACTATCAGGGCGCGGACGATCCCGGGGTTCAGTCGGTTACCCGCATCTACAACTACTTCAAGAAATTCCATTACCGCACGCAGGTGATGGGAGCCAGCTTCCGCAACACCGGAGAAATCATCGAGCTCGCGGGCTGCGATCTCCTCACGATCTCCCCGCACCTGCTGCAGGAGCTCGATTCAGCCGAAGGCAATCTGGAGCGTAAACTCGATCCCCAGCGCTCCATCGCGGATACCTCCATCGAGAAGATCCCGATGGATCAGGACCAGTTCGAGAAGATGCATGCCGCCGACCGCATGGCGCATGAAAAGCTCTCGGAGGGCATCGAAGGCTTCAGCAAGGCGCTGGTCCAGCTCGAACAGCTGCTGGCAAAGCGCCTGGCCGAACTGGAATCCGCAAAAACAGTCGGCGCTCACTGAAATACCCGCAACATGGCAAGACAGGCAGCCGTCCAGGCTGCCTGTCTTCTTTTAGGCCGGAGATCGCTCTCGCGCAGCAGCTTTCCGTAAGCTTCGGCTATGCCCGGACCGATGCTTCCTCGTTTGCGTGCTGCGCGTCCTTCGTCTTCAGCGCAATTTCCACACTGGGCGGAGACAAAAGCGTATTGTGCACCAGGCACTTGTGTACCGAGCGCAGCATCCCCTGCTCCTGATCCTCTGTCAGCGCAACCGGCGAGATCACATCGATCTTAAAATTCCCTAGGCGCGCCGGCTGAAGCAGCTTTTCGGCCGTGACTGAAACCTCCACGCCCCCCTCAGCCAGATGCCGCGCTCGGAGATACTGCGCCGCATAGAACGCCGCGCACGACCCCAGCGACGCCAGCAACAGCTCCGGCGGCGTCATCCCCGTATCCGCTCCGCCGTTTTCCACGGGCTGATCGCTGATCACTGTATGGTTGCGTGTTTCGATGGAGAACTGAACGCCTTCCGTTTGTCTCACGTGGACCTGCATTCGTGGTTCCTCTCTTCCGGTGCCTTCATCTGCTCGGATTTCGGCTGCCGGAGTTGCAGGGCCAATTGGCCCGGTTACAAATTACAGCCCAAGCAGCTTCACGGTTTCGTGCCGCTGACGATCCAGGAATATTTGCCGGCACCCCCCGGAGCATCCTCCCGGAATCCGGCCTCCGCGAGCGCCTGTCGTGCTGCCCCTGCCGCAATTCTATGCTCAAGTGGAGGCCCATGCTCTGGTTCCACGTCCGGACGCCAGTCGAGCAAGGCAATCCGTCCGCCTTTTCGGAGAATGCGTCCCGCCTCCGCAAGAACCGCCGCATGGTCGTCGAACTCATGCCACACGTTCGCCATAAACACCACGTCGCACGACTCCGCTCCCAGCCCTGTGGCCGATGCCTCGCCTTCGACGCAACGCACGTTCTCTGCGCCGCTTTCCCCGAGCTTCGCCTGAATGCGTGCCAGCATTTCCGGCGAAACGTCCACCGCAAAAACCTGTCCCCGCGCTCCCACCTTTTCCGCCATCGGCAATGTGAAATATCCAGTCCCCGCGCCGATGTCGGCGACGGTCATTCCCACACGAAGGGCAAGACGATCGACCACCTCGCCCGGTGGAAGCCATTCCCTGCGGCTGGGGTCGTCCAGCCGGTGTGCCTGCGATGGATGAAACCTGCGTTCGTGCATGATTCTGTCTGCGTCCTCTTCGTATGAAGCATTTTCCCGGACCGGTGTTGGCGTCGCCGGCCGGCCTGCATCGATTCTGCATGGCCGGTCGCCTTCGCAGCCTGGCTCCTTCCCGATCATCTTCAGGCATACCGGGCAAACCGAGCGCAGCCACCGGCGCGGTTCGCTCTGCGCAGGCTCTCTTTCAAAAGCCATCCAGGCCCGCAGCAGCGCCACAGCCAGCAGCATATCAGCCGAAGGATGCCCTTCCTCCAGCCGGAACATCTGCCGGTACACTTCATCCTGCAGGTGTTCCAGTTGGCGATGCTTTGCTGGCTGCTCCCTGCTCACAATCCCTCGTTGCTACGCGTGCTGACGTTCGCCGCACCCGGCGTTCCGCAGTCCCATCCACTTGAAAATTGCCATGGCCGGACACCAGTTCGTAAACGCGGACTGAAACAGGTTCAGCCCCACGAATGCCGTGAGCCAAAGCCACATTGGTGATACCCAGTGAGCCAGCGCCAGCGATGCAAGCACCACCACCCCAGCCATTAACCGAACTGCGCGTTCTACTGTCATTGTGCAACCTCCTGTTGCTCCAGTGGAGAAGATGACCCGGCTTCCGCTTCTCTGGAATGCATCATGTAATACAGCACCGGAACAGCGGGCCAGGAAAGAAATGTTGAAGCCACGCCCCCCGCAATCAGCGAAAGGCCCAGCCCCTGAAAGATCGGATCGGCAAGAATCACACTGGAGCCGACAACCACGCCCGCGGCGGTCAGCAGCACCGGCCGCAGCCGCACAGCCCCCGCGTCGATGGCCGCTTCCTTCAGCGGCATCCCCTGGCGGCGTCTCAACTCAATAAAGTCCACCACCAGAATCGAGTTCCGCACGAT
>JAJZIF010000419.1 GCA_021810735.1 Acidobacteriota bacterium | reverse complement strand
GCGGCGGTGACCGACTTGAAAGTGTTATGGAGCTTGACAGGTACGTTCAGATTCATACGCTTTACCTTCTGTTCTTCCACCCTGCCGATTTTCCTCACCCCCTTCTCAGGAAATGAGCATATCCGGTTATGAGTACCTGTGCCAGGACTCTTTCCCCGGCACCGCTACATGTCCCAGGCCTGTTGGCAGAACAGCGCCAGCCTGGTCATCCGGTCCAGCCCATTTCGAGCGCGCCGGCCATGGAGCGGAGCCGTCCCGTATCGGTGGGCACATAGCCGGCTTCGATGGCCTCCCATTCCGAGACCTCCATTCCGGCGAGTAGGGCTGTCTCCTCGATGGAACAGCCCGCGGTCTGGCGGACACCCTGGATGAGCCGGCAGAACATCTGGCCCCAGACCCGGCGGCGGATGGCAGAGAAACGGGAAGGCGAGAGGGGTGCGGAATTTATGATGCTCATATACTCATTTCTCCTGACAAGGAAGCCTGTCAAGCAGGCCAGCTTAATGCGAATAGCGCATTCCGGGATAACCTCACCAAAGGTTATGTTATCCCGGAACAAATCCAGATACATGGGGCCTGCGCCGATTCACTGTTTGATGTGGTTTTCCAGCCACAGAATGCGCCGGATTCGAGTAAGAAGGCAGGTGGTCCATGAGTTGGGAGAAGACTGTCGGTCCGGCATTCATCCCTCATTGTCAGCCATCCGCGCTGGTTGCGGCCACTCTGCGCCTGCTCCCGGACTTGCCGCAGTCATTTCAAATCGAAAAGTGCGAGTAATACGCTATCGCGCTTAATATGTATCGGTTATAGCGGGCGGCCCGATTTTAGCCGGACACTACTTGACCTCGTTGTAACAGTCCACCACTGTTAGTATGCACTCACCTATGAACGCCCCTGCATTCAAAATGATCGAAAACCAGAATGGTGCCGCGTTTGTAAAACACCAGGGGACTGTTCAGATGCCAACGCCAGGTACAAGATAGCCGCAGCTTTTGCGTACTCCACAAATCTTCTCGGATTTTGCCTGCCGTTTCTTATTTCATAGCGAAAACGGCCGCGAATCCGTCGGTTCAGGGCAGGCAAGTTCGTTGGTCTGGGTCTGCTGAATCCCTCGAAACACGGTATCCTAAATATAGAGACCTTCAGTTCCATCCGGCGAGCACTGATTCCGAGCCGCATCGCCGCCGGACAGGCTTTTTGGCTCATTTCGAGAACAATTCACGAGAAAAAATGGCAGACGATCAAATTCCCCAGCAACTCCCTCTAGGCGACAATGGCAGCGACGGTACGGGCAGCAGCGGAACGCCTCCGGGCGGTCCCACTGGTCCAGGCGCGGCACACATGATCTTCATCAACATTGAAGACGAGATGCGCCGCTCGTATCTCGACTACTCCATGTCAGTCATTATCGGGCGCGCATTGCCGGACGTGCGCGACGGGCTGAAGCCGGTGCATCGGCGTGTTCTGTACACGATGCAGGAGATGGGACTGCAGTACAACAAGAAATACACCAAGTGCGCCAAGGTTGTGGGACAAGCCATGGGTCTGTACCATCCCCATGGAGATGCGTCGATTTACGACACCATGGTGCGTCTTGCGCAGCCTTTCACCATGCGATACACCATGGTGGATGGTCAGGGGAATTTTGGCTCCGTGGATGGCGATCCGCCGGCAGCGATGCGGTATACGGAAGCTCGTTTGACCCGCATTGCCGGAGAAATGCTGGCCGACATCGATCAGGACACGGTCGACTTTACGCCGAATTACGATGAGAGCACGTTTGAGCCGCTGGTGCTGCCGACTCGCATTCCGACGCTGATCGTGAATGGATCGAGCGGGATTGCGGTTGGCATGGCAACCAATATTCCTCCGCACAATTTAACGGAGGTCGTGAACGCCGCCATTGAGATGGTGAACAATCCCCATGCTGGGCTGGCCGAAGTAATGGCGCACGTGCAGGGACCGGATTTCCCCACTGGCGGATTTATCTATGGCCGCAGCGGAATCACCGAGGCGTACAGGACCGGCCGAGGCCGCTTCCTGATGCGGGCACGCGTGGCCATCGAAAATCTTACGCAAGGCCGCCAGGCAATCATCGTCACCGAAATTCCATATCAGGTGAATAAGTCAAAACTGATTGAGCGCATCGCCGATCTGGTGAATGAGAAGGTGATCGACGACATCAGCGATGTGCGCGATGAGAGCGACCGCGACGGGATGCGCATCGTAATTGAGCTGAAACGGAACGCGGAAGCGCAAATCGTGTTGAATCAGCTCTACAAGAACACGCAGATGCAGGACAGTTTCTCGATGATTTTCCTGGCGGTCGTCAATGGCCAGCCGCGGGAGATGGGGCTTCCACAGGCGATTCGTCACTTCCTCGATCATCGCGTGGATGTGGTGCGCCGTCGTACCGCTTTCCTGCTGAAAAAGGCACGCGAGCGGGAACACATTTTGGAAGGCTACAAGATTGCGCTGGACAACTTAGATGCCTTCATCAAAATTATCCGAGGATCCTCTTCGCGCGCGGACGCACGGGAAAATCTGCATCGCTTTTCTCTTGGCAAAGAGATTGTCATCAAGCTGGACAAGGACACGACGAACCTGGCAGTCGAAGCCGGCATGACGTATCGCCAGATTGACGCCGTTCTCGAACTGCAACTCTATCGACTGACGCAGCTCTCGATCGATGAGCTATTGAAGGAACTCGCCGAAGTTCGCGAGCGGATTGCTGAGTACGAATCCATTCTGGCCAGCGAGAAGAAACTGCGCAGCGTGATTGTCAAAGAGCTGGAAGCAGTCAAGAAGGAATACGGCGATGCTCGCCGCACTCAGATTCTGGATGAAACCGCGGAGCTGCAGATGGAGGACCTGATTGCCGATGAGCAGGTGGCCATCACGGTTTCGCATTCCGGTTATCTGAAGCGCACGGCAATCTCAACCTATCGCCAGCAGCGCCGCGGCGGCACTGGACGCTTCGGGATGCGCACGCGAGAAGAAGATTTTGTGGAACAGCTAATCATTGACTCCACGCACGCATACCTGCTTTGCTTCACCAACACTGGCCGCGTGTACTGGCTCAAGGTCTACGAGATTCCAGACGTGGGCGCGGCAGGCAAAGGGAAAGCCATGGCCAGCCTGCTGAACCTGCAGCCGGGAGAAAATGTCTGTGCGATTCTGCCGGTGCGCAACCTGGAAGAGGAAGGGAAGTTCATCTTCTTCGGGACGCGCAATGGAACGGTAAAGAAGACGCCGCTAAAAGATTTTTCCAATGTGATGGCCAAGGGAATCATCGCCATCGGCATCGACAAGGAAGATGAACTGGTCGCGGCGCGGATCACGGATGGGCTCCAGCTTGTCTTCCTCGCCACTCATGATGGCATGGCGATTCGTTTCGACGAAAACGATGTTCGTTCCATGGGCCGGCCCGCCTACGGCGTGCGCGGCATCGATTTGGCGAAGGACGACTACGTAGTCGGTGTCGCGGTCACTCCCAAAGAACGCAAAAAGAGCGATGGGGGTGCGGACTGTGCCTGCTTGATTCTTTCCGTGACCGACAACGGCTATGGCAAGCGTACGGATGTGGACGAATACCGCCTGCAAACACGCGGCGGCAAAGGTGTCATCAACCTGAAGACGATGAAGAAGAATGGCAAGGTCTGCTCCATTCAACTGGTGGACGACTCCAGCGAACTGATGGTGATCAGCCAGTTTGGTAAGATCATACGCATCGACACCAAGACGGTGCGCGCGGCGGGCCGGTCGACCCAGGGCGTGCGATTGCTGAACCTGGAGGAGCCGGACAAAGTGGCAGCCGCTGTTGTCATTCCGCCCGAAGAAAAAGAAAATGGAGAGGAACCGACACTCCTTCAGTAAAGGGAGCTGGAACAGATGTAACTATCCTGAAGCATTTCTGCGGGGGACATCGTCCTATCTGCTGCGCAATCACTAGATTGTTCTTGCACTGGCAGCTTGGCGGTCGGGACAAATATTCTAAATTTTCTGTGGAGACATGCATGGCGATTCAAGCAGTTGCACTCAAGAATGGGCCTTACCTGGTAACGGGCGATTTGACGGAGCTGAACCTGACGGATGCAAATGGAACACGCT
>JAJZIF010000418.1 GCA_021810735.1 Acidobacteriota bacterium | reverse complement strand
ATCTTACACAAAGCCACTGAGGATTCCTGTAACTTGCAATTTTCCGAAGTACCGGCCCGCATCGAAGGTTGCAGGAGAAGCAGTGCTGAGCGGACCAATCATGGCTGGCATGGCCAGGGGCGCTGCTGCCGGTGCTGCCGCCGGTGCCGCTGCCGGAGGCGGAGGTGGAGGTGGAGTCGGCGCTGGTGTAGTTTGTGCCTGGGCCCCTGCGGATAAAACGCAGCAGAGAAAAAGTCCGGTCATCCTGTGCAGTACGCTTTTGCTTGTCAATGAATCCTCCATGAAATATGTCATGCCAACTGGTTGGAATTTTTGCGTGAACACCGGCTACCATCCAGATGAGAAGTAGTAGTCTTAGGAACGCAAATTAGTCATGAGGAATTCATAAAGAAATTCCGCCAGTCGAAAGTTTCTTGGCCTCTTTGCAGGCTGCCTGGAAGTTTTCAGGAAAAAGCTTGAAATTTCAGATGAAGTTATGCAAACTTTAGGAAAGGTCTGATATAGTAAAAACTTTTTCCTCAAAAAAAAACTGGTCCGAGCGGTCGAGTAGGGAGCAGGGCAACATCGCTCGCCGCGAATATCCAGGATTGGCGCACCCCCGCGCATCCAGCATTCCCTTTGAAAACTGCGACACGAATTCAACGATCAGACGAAATTGGAAAGGTGGCCTTTCATGCAAGCCAAAGGTTTTCTGGCGTGGGACTCGCAGCCTGTCCGTTGCCACTTTTTCCCGTGGGTTTCCAGAATCGTGCGCGAAAGGATGCTCTGCGATGAGCGATAAGCTGTACGAATTCATTCAACACACCACCCAGTTGAACCTGCATCGTGAGCCAGGCCAGCAAATCGCCGCTCTGATCCAGTCCACCTTTGGAATGGACGCGGTGGCCCTGTTCGACGCCGATCTGCAGACGATTTACCAGGCAGGAGACTGGTTTGCGGGCATGGAGAACGTGGTCCGCAACATCTACTTCTTTGAGAGTGTGGCGGATGACCCGGAAACCGGTCTGGTCCGCAGAGTGTTACGTATTGGAAATCTGGCGGTTGGCGCGCTTCTGATGCGCGGCAAGATCAGCCCTCACGTCAGCAGCGCGATCGCATGTCTGGTCGCGATTACCTTCGACCGCTGCCATTCCCATGCCAATGTGAGCCGTACTGAAAGCGCTCGTCAGACGGAACAAATGCGGACCACGGTTCTGGACAGCCTCGCCCACGCGTACAAAACACCGCTGACTGCAATTCGTGCAGCCAGCACGGGACTGAACGAAATGGGCAATCTCACCCCGGCACAATCCGAACTGGTCCAACTCATCGATGAGCAGTCTGGCGCGCTGAACGAACTGACTACACGTCTGCTGAAAACCGCGCGGCTCGAGGCGCCCGATCTGACGCTACGGAAGGAAACGGTGGCTGTCGCGCCTCTCATCGAGGATGTAGTGGCCAGCTTCCGCGCCGAGTTGGCAAATACTCCTGTGAACATTACCGTGCCGCGTGAAGACATATCGATCTGCTGCGACCGCGATCTTCTCGCCGCTCTGCTGACGCAGTATATCGACAACGCGGGAAAGTACTCGAGCGCAGGTTCGCCAATTACGATTCAGGTCTCGGAGCGTCCAGGCGAAATGGTTTTTTCCGTCCACAACATCGGCCCTGTCATCAAGCCAGCCGATCGCGAGCGGATCTTCGATCGCTATTTTCGCTGTGCCAGCTCAGCCGGCAACACATCGGGTACTGGGATTGGCCTCTCTGTGGCGAAACGCGCCGCACAGGCGCATGGAGGCGACGTCTGGCTGACAAGCGACCTTGAAAGAGGAACCACTTTTTTTGCCTCTCTGCTGGTTGCACCGGAAGGAGTGCGTATCCATGAGTGATTCTCCAATCCGCGTGTTGCTGGTTGACGATGAAGTGGCGATCCGGCGAGCCTTGCGTACCCCTCTGAACGAACTGGGCTTCGAGACCGTGGAAGTATCGCGCGGCGAAGAGGCCCTGCTCTTGGTCCGTGCCGAGAGCTTTCATGTCGTTCTTCTGGACATTCAGATGCCTGGCATTGGCGGCATGAAGACGCTGGTTCGTCTACGCGCCATCGCGCCACGCCTGCCGATTCTGATGCTGACCGTGCAGGATTGCGAGGAGCAGAAAGTGGAAGCCCTGGAGTGCGGCGCCGACGACTACATTACCAAGCCGTTCAGTATCCGCGAATGCATCGCCCGCATCCGGTCCGCGGTGCGCCGTGCACAGACTCCGGAGCGGGCGGAAGATGCTCCCGTGCAGATCGGCGATATTCAAATACTCCCTACGCGGCGCGCCGTCAGCAAATCCGGCCGCTCCATCCATCTCACCAAGAAGGAGTATGACATCCTTCACTACCTGATGACGCACGCAGGACGGGCCGTCACCTACGGAAAGCTGCTCAGTTCAGTCTGGGGGGTGGAGTATCGGAGCGAGGTCGATTACCTGCGCACGTTTGTCCGGCAACTGCGCAAGAAAATTGAGGATGATCCATCCAATCCAAAATACCTGCTTACCGACCCTTATGTAGGCTATCGGTTTGCGGAGTTGCCATTCATCGATGAAGCTACGGTTCCTCTCGCTGCGGCTGCGGAACCTGCGTCCGGATTCAACCAGTAGCGGCAAGCTGTGTTATACGACGCGGCAATTCGATCTTCGCGCGCCGCGAGACTGAGGGCAGATCCGCCGCGGGGAGGTAACGAAGCGGATGCAGGAGACTTGATCTTGAGTGCCCGGTGGTCAAAAAAGCTGGGCAATTCTGCGCTTTATCGCTATGCTCATAACGGACGCTCCACCCCTATGAGAAGAACTGCATTCGGCGCACTCATTTCAGAAGCGGTCGCAGTCTTCATCATCATCGCTTTTGGAGATTCCACCGCCGCCATGTATTCGCTGTATACGCCCAGCCCCTATAAAAATGCCTATTGGGGCGTCTGCATCGCGTGGGGCCTGGCGGTCACGATCGCTATCTACGCAACTGGTTCCGTCAGCGGATGCCATGCAAACCCGGCGGTGACGATCGCACTTGCCCTCTACCGAAAATTCTCATGGCGTAAGGTTTTGCCGTATTTTGCCGCTCAAGTTGTCGGCGGATTTCTCGGAGCGATTGTTGTCTATGCGCTCTTCTATCCGGTCATCGATTACGCAAATACGGCCAGCCATCTGACCCGTGCGGCAGGCGGCAATGCGGCGGTTTTCTTCACCCATCCAGGGCTTGCCATCACTCCTCTGCATGCCTTGAGCGATGAGATCATCTTGACCGCATTTCTTATCTTCGGCATCTTCGCCATCACCGAGCAATACAACGAAATGGCTCCAGGCGCGAATTCGGGAGCCTTGATCATCGGGTTTCTTGTAGCGACAATTGGGGCGTCGATGGGATATCTGGAAGCGTTTGCCATCAATCCGGCGCGCGATTTCGGCCCCAGGCTTTTTTGCTTTTTTGCCGGATGGGGAAGATCAGCCCTTCCTTCTCCCGATCATTATTGGTGGGTGCCCATCGTCGGCCCGCTGATCGGCGGCGTTGTCGGCGGGGGGGCGTACCAATTGCTGATTCATCCCTATCTGCCGGCAAGAATTCGCTCTGTGAGCGCATCCAGCGCCGATTCTACCGCAGCCTGAGCGCATTGCGTCCCCCAAAGGAGTGGGAGTCGCCACTTTTATGTTCGCCATAGGCTGCTGAAGGGACAAACCTCCTGCCGCCTTGTGAAACGGAGATCGCAATTTGTCACATTCAGGCCGAGACCAGCTGCCCATTTTTTGAATGTTCTCCCCACGTAGGCGGTGCTCCTATCGCCTTCTTCCCATGGGCAGATTGGTGCGGCGAAGACATTGAATGTGTATGTCTGCAGTATCGACGCAGAGCGCAGCGGCTCAGAGAAGAGCCTTTGAACTCAATCGGAGAAATTGTCCGCGAAATCAGCGAGGATCTGGCCCGCATTGTCAGACAAGCCGTTCGCCTTCTACGGACATAGTTTCGGCGGTATTGTGGCTTTCCCGCAAAGACGCGCAGACGCCATGGTTTAGCCCGGATCGCAATGTCGACATTACCGCCTATAAGCCCGATGCTTCAATCCGTTCGCGAATGCTATCATACGCGTATTGTGGACTGTATCTGCATCGCTGC
>JAJZIF010000417.1 GCA_021810735.1 Acidobacteriota bacterium | reverse complement strand
CTCAACAAATGCAGAGCGTTTTTAGCGTAGCGGCGCGGCACACAGATGCATTAGGAGCGGCTGGAAACTGATGGCCGCGTCGGTGCGCTAAAAACGGATTGGACTGAACCGCCCCTGGATGCTGGACCTATGGGTATTGAATGGTTGGCAGAGGCCTGAAGGAAGGGGAACAAGCTCGTAGACAGTGGCTGTGTTGCAGTTGACGTTGGTTGATCCGGGGATTCGGGCCGGTTGAAATCCCGCTGGCTGGCAGGATTGATGCGAGAACAGACGATACTGCGCAGCAAGAGACAGGGGTTCCCTGTAGCGTTGGAAGAACCAACCTCGCAGTGGGCAGTATCTGACGAGTGTGCTGACGCTGCTCATGATGTGTCCTTGATCGCCGGGCGTCTTCGGGCTGCCAGCGTATCGATCAGCACCATATGGCCACGGCGACAAACCGGACAGAGGCGCAATGAAACTCCGTTGAGTTCTTCGCACCGGTCACGGTAGTCCTGAACTTCTGATGACTCTGGAGGCATCTGCGGAAGCGCCATGCCCAGTAGTTGGCGGCATTGGGTCAGTTTTTCTTGTCGGTTTCGGTTGCCGAGGAAGCCGTAATAGCGGATGCGGTGGAAGCCATGCGGCAAGACGTGGAGGAGAAAACGGCGGATGAATTCCTCGGCCGAGAGGGTCATCGTTTTCTGCTGGCTGTGGTCCCGATAGTCCTTGTATCGGAAGCTCACTTGACCGGCTTCGATGTCGAGCAGGCGGTTGTTCGAGATCGCGACGCGATGGGTGTAGCGGCCGACATAATCCAGCACCTGTTCGGGGCCGGCGAAGGGCCGCTTGGCATAGACGACCCACTTTGTTTTTTTGAGAGGCTCCAGGTAACGGACGAATGCGCGCCGATCCCGGAGGCTTTCCAAGGAGGTGAAGAACTGCAGTTTGCCAGAGTCGAATGCGTTCTGGAGTTGCTCCAGAAACAGGCGGCGGAACAGTAGCGACAACACGCGCACGTGCAGGAAGAAGCCGGGCTTGCAAAGGATCCAGCGGGTGCCGTCGGGGGAGATGCCGCCGCCTGGGACTACGCAATGCAAATGCGGGTGATGCAGCAAGGCGGCCCCCCAGGTGTGCAGGACGGCGAAGAAGCCAATCTCCGCGCCCAGGTGTTTGGGATCGGCAGCTATGGTGCGTAAAGTCTCGGCCGTGGCCTGAAAGAGAATGTTGTACACCACCTCCTTGTTCTGGTAAGCGATCGCGGCAATCTTATCCGGTACAGTGAAAACGACGTGAAAGTACTCGCAGTTGAGAAGTTCCGCCTGGCGGTGTTCTATCCACTCTGCACGTGCCAGCGATTGACACTTCGGGCAATGCCGATTCCTGCATGATCGGTAGCAAATGCGTTGCTGACCGCATGCATCACACTGTTCGATCTGCCCTCCGAGAGCTGCCGTCCGGCACATCTCGATGGCGCTCATGACGCGTCGCTGCGCTGTGGACATCGACGCGCCATGCTTCTCTCGATAGGCTCCCCCGTAGCGGCGGAAGATGTCCGCCACTTCCAGCTTCGGGCGATCCATGCAGCCGCTTAGAAGTACTGGGGTATGGCGGGCTTGGGATCAGCGCAGACAGGGCGAGGCAAAAGATCGAGCGGACTGGAAGTCGAGCAGACCTTGCTGGTAGCGATCCGCAGATAGCGGGCAGTGGTCGCCAGGCTGCGGTGGCCGAGCAGCAGTTGAATGGTCCGGACATCGGTGCCCGACTCCAGCAGATGAACCGCAAATCCATGTCGAAGCAAATGCGGAGTGATTGGTTTGCGGATGCCGGAGAGCCTGCGTGCCTTCTTGCAAGCCAGTTCCACCGCAGATTTGCTGATGGGGCTGTCGGGGAAGTCGCCTGGAAAGAGCCAGTGCCGGGGCTTACTCACTCGCCACCATGTGCGCAGGATCTCCAGCAGTGTGGGCGATAGCATCACGTAGCGATCTTTTTGGCCTTTGCCCTGGTCGACACGGATGACCATGCGCTGGCTATCGATGTCGTCAGTTTTCAAACGGACAACCTCGGAGATGCGCAAACCCGCGGCGTAGCAGGTCGTCAGGATCGCGCGATGCTTGGTGCTTTCGATGCAGCCGAGAAACTGCAAAACCTCCTCTGGGCTCAAAACCACCGGCAATTTCTGCGGCTTCTTGGGAGCAGGAATGACGTCGTCAAACTGCCAATCCCTTTTCAAAGAGACCTTGTAGAGAAAGCGCAGTGCGGCCACCGCGATGAGCACGGATCCAGACGCCAACCTCTTTTCATTAGTCAGGTAGACCTGGTAGGCGCGGATGTCCTCCGGACCCAGCTGTTCCGGAGACCTATTGAAGTGGCGTGCAAACAGAGAGACCTGTTGCACATACGACATTTGCGTGTTGAGTGCGAGATTCCGCACCTGCATGTCTTCAGTCATCCGCTGGCGAAGCGATGTCATTGGGAAACTCCTTTGCGAGATGGAATGCGCTGCAAGCAGCGGCTCCATGCTCTCGCAAAAGAGTTCATGCGGGAAGGAGGGCAAACAGGAAGGCTTGATCCGGCACTACGCTCGGCCACAGCCTGCTGAACCTACCGAGTACCGCGTAGCGGTTTAGTCCAACAGCGACTACGATTGCGACGGCTTGGCTTCCTGCGCCATCCTCAAGGCCTCGATCGAGCTGGCTGGTCATTCCTGCCTTCCCTACTTACCGCATCGCGATGAAGGCTACGGCCTGTCCAAGGACGCAGTCCTGCAATTTGCCAAACAAGGCATTCAGCTGATCATTACTGTCGACAACGGCATTGCCGCCCATGAACCCATCCACCTTGCCAAGCGGCTTGGCATCGACGTGGTCGTCATCGACCATCACTCGAAGACGACCGACCCGGAAGACGCTCGAGCCATTGTTTGGGACCCGGAATATTGCGCCGGCTCGCTCACTCTGATGGCCGCCTGGGGAATTCTGGAGCACTTCCACTCCGGCGACAAGCTGATGCGGATTGTGGACTCCCTGAACCGTCTGGGCGCCATCGCCTCCATTGCGGATTCCATTCCTCTCACCGGCACGGCGCGTACATTGACACGGCTTGGGCTTGCTTCGTTGCCCCGCACCCAGCAGCATGCGGGCCTGCGCGCGTTCTTGAGCATGGCCTATATCTCCGGTGTGCCTTCCGCCAGCCAACTTGCATTCTCCGTCATCCCAACGATCAATGCGGTCGGCAGGGTCCTCCATCCTTCCATCGGCCTCGACATGCTGTGCGCAAAAGACGATCAAGCCGTCGAATTCGCGCAGAAAATGGTCGCCTGCAACCGCGAACGTCGCGAGATCGAACAACGGTGCTTTACCGAACTGGTCGAGTCCAGCAGCGCCGTCGAACATGCCTACGTCGGTTTCTCTCCGGAATGGCCGAAAGGGATTGTCGGCATTCTTGCCAGCCGGGCCGTGGAGCATTTTGGCGTGCCCGCTTTCGTTCTCGGGCTGAACAAGAAAACAGGAATGGCCGTTGGATCGGGCCGAAGCGTTCCAAGCTTCAGCCTGATCGATGCTCTTGACCATTGCAGGGCAAGCCTTGTGCGCTTCGGCGGCCACCCCGCAGCTGCCGGCATCACGCTGGAAGTCGAGAAGGTCCCTGAATTTCAGAGCGCACTTGCTGCCTATGCTTCGCAATTCGACCTGACACAGCCCACCGCCGTCGAGCCGGATGCGGACCTGGATATCGCTGAGATCACAAGCGACTTCAAAAACTGTCTTGCTGCCATGGAACCGTTCGGCGTTGGCAATCCCGCGCCCATCTTCCGCTTCTCCAATGTGGAGATCTACGAAAACGGCAGAACTACCGTGACCCAAAATGGCCGCTCGATTAACGTCTTTACCAGAAAACTCAATGTCGAGGAAGGCGCCTATCGCACCGCGCTGGTAGAAATGGGTAGAGCGGAACCAAGATTGCTATATCCCGGATGCTAGGGATGGGATAAATTTGGCTTGGCGATTTCCGCGAAGACAAGCGATGGCGCAAGCTTATTCGGATGATTTGCGTTCGAAGTTTTTGGAAGCATATGAGGCTGGAGCTGGCAGCCTGCGTGAATTGGCGGCCCAGTTCCGGGTGAGCTGGGGGTATGGCAAAAAGATCCGTACCCAG
>JAJZIF010000416.1 GCA_021810735.1 Acidobacteriota bacterium | reverse complement strand
CTACGCGAAAGTCCACCGCCCCGGTGAACGCCTTGGAATGGATGTTGTTTTCCGTGAAAGGACCGAACTCGTAAATCCCGTAGCCGCTAACAGAAACGGCATTGAAGAATGAAGTGGTCGTCAGATACGTGAAAACTCGAAAGAGGTTCTGATTCATCGCATACGGGGACAGCGTATCGCGGCGTATGTCTCCCTGTACCCCGGTGTTGAACTGCAGAACATTTTTTC
Organism: Acidobacteriota bacterium; assembly: GCA_021810735.1. The sequence goes on along the minus strand of JAJZIF010000416.1, from coordinate 3,915 downwards.
CCAGATGCAGAGTCGGGTTGACTCCCAGGTTGAGAATGTAGTCGAACGTGTTGCGGTTTTCGATCGAATTCGTTGGAGGGTTGGAGATTTGGCCCTCCGCGTTACGGAGTTGAAAGAAGCCGCCCGGCGTAGGCAGGTGGGCCACATGCAGATGGAAAGCCGTGGTCCACTCCGTCTCCAGTGAGGAAATCGGGGGCGGAAGTTTGGGAAAATCCGTAGGCGGAACGGGAACCTTCCCGAAAAGTTTGGAGTCGAGGACGTTGATCGTGCTGTCCACAAAGATAGGCTGGACGATCACGTCGGAAAGCAAACTCAATCGGGGATTGACCCTGTATCCCTCGTTGGCGCCCGCCTGCAGCACGTCCTGCTCCGAAGTCTGATCTTCTCCGGCTGCGCTGGCCGCCTGAGCGAAGGCGGAGAGCGCCTGGGTGCTGTGGTGCTCCTGCTGATACACACTCGCCTGAGCCCGCAAATACTGGTAGTCCGACTGGCTGCCGTCTTCGCGGCTCACCGCGGCAAGCTCCGCGGCCGCGCGAAGTGTGTCTCCCAACGCCAGATAATTGTTGGCCGCGGCAACCCGCACGGCAATGTCGGAAGCGCCCGCGTCCCGGGCTTTCTGGACGTAGGTCTGGGAGAGCCGGTACTCATGCAATTGCTGGAGAACGTCGGCGGCCTGAATGTACTGTACGCCGGTGAGCGGAGCTGTATCTCCCGCTTCGGCTTCCATCTCAGCCAGGGCAATCTGCCGCTGAGCGTCCTCAGAATGGCCCTTGTCGGCCATGAGTTTGGCCACCGCAAGCCGAACCCCAGCGCGATTGCTGTGCGGAGCCACCAAGGCCTTATCCAGCCGCTCCATCGCAGCTTTCTCATCGCCCAGCGTGCTCAGCGCTTCCGCGGTCGAAATGTAAATATCGCTGAGCTGCGAGCCTGTATTGTTTTTGCTCGGCGCCGGATTGCGGGCGGCGTACTGCTCGGCAAGCTTCACGTTGCGCATCGTGTCTTCCCGGTCCTGCAGGTGCGCGTAGGCGCGGGCAAGCAGCGCATAAAGCTCGGGATTCTCGGGCAGATATTTCTGCGCAATCTCCAGTTGCTGGATCGCTTGATGGAACCGCTGTTGAGCGAACAATGCGCTCCCCATGCCGAGATAGAGAGCGCCGTCATTGGGGGCAAACTTCAGCGCGGCGCGGTATTCCCCGATCGCCTTGGTAAGCAAGCCCTCTCGTCCATAGGCGGTCGCCCGAATCGTGTGGATCGTCTCTGAATCGCCCGAAACCTGCTCGGCCAATTGCGTCTGCCGAATAGCCGCCTGGGAGTGGTTCAATTCAAGGTCTGCGAACGCGAGGCCAATGTGCGCCTCGGCATTCCTCGGCTCACGCTTAAGCGCCTGCTCGAAGTCCGCCGATGCCTCGCTCGGTTTTACCAGGTCGTTGAGCAGATAACCGCGGTTCACATAGGCGGTGACAACGTTTGGATCCCGATTCAGCGCTTCGGTAAAGTCCTGCACCGCCTGGTCCACCTGCCCGTTATGTTTGTGCACATAGCCGGCGAGCAGTGGAATGTTCGGATCGGTGGGGAACGCATCCTTGTACTTATTGGTCAGTGCGAGCAGCTCATCATAGCGATCAAGCCGAAGCAGATCATAGCCCAGGTAGACGACCACTTCGCGATCGTGCGGCAGCAATTTGATGGCCCGCTCGCCGATCTCGGCAGACTGCCGGGGATGACCTTCAAAGCTAAGATATCTTTCCTTTTCCCGCAGAACCTGCGGGACATTTTCCATCTTCGGAGTGACCCGCGCCAGCCATTTGCCTGCCAGGGGAAGCTTGTGCTCTTCGATTGCCGCACTTATGCCGCCGGCCACGATCAGAGCGTTCTTCGGAGCGACCGAATAGCCTTTGGAATAGGAGGCAAGGGCCTTTTTGTACTGGCGCTGAGATGCGTACAGATCGCCCAATGCGAGATAGGGAACGTAGAGTCCGGGATAATCCTGCGCCAGCTGCTTGAAATATTTTTCGGCGTCCTGATCGTTTCCGGCTGCGCGCGATGCATATCCAAGCGATGTGAGAGCGAATCGGCTCCGCGGATTCATCCCGAGCACGCGTTTGTAGACCGCGATAGCTTCCTGCGTCCGTCCCAGCTTCATCAACAGATCGCCGTCAAGCTGCAGGTTGTTCGGATCGTCGGGACTCAGGGCAAGCGCTTCCTTGATGTCGTTCAGCGCGCTTTCAGGCTGTCCGGCGTCGAGCTTGATCATCGCGCGGAGACGCAGAAACAGCGGACGGTCCGGTCCATGCTCGTGAAGCGCGCCAATTTCCGTTTGGGCGATCTGGAGTTGCTGATTGCTTTGGTCCGGCTCATCCAGATTGCGATACAAATCCACCAGATTCATGTGAAGCTGGATTCCGTAAAGCGGACCTTCGATTGGGTTCGGCGGCAGGTGCGCCACGGCCGCACTGTACTCGCGAACGGCATCTTCATCGCGGTCCTGGAGCTGCGCGATCTCTCCCCGGATCGCATGGAGACGGTAGGAGTCCGGGTTGATTCCCTGAGCGCGCTGGAGGAATGGAGTCGCATCTTCGATCGAGCCGACCGCGACCTGCGCCTGCGCCGCCGAGAGCTGAAGACCCAGATCTCTCGGCACAGCGTTCGCCGCTTCCGCGTAGACCCGCGCCGCCTGGTGCAGCTTGCCATCCAACTGGTAGGTGTATCCGAGTTCCGCCTTCACATCGGGCTTCGGATTGTGAATCGCCTTGAGCGCCGCAATCGCCTGCGGATAATTGCCGATCTCGCGGTAATAGGCCGCCAAAGACCGCTCCACGTCGGGATTGTTCGGGGCTCGCCGCCTGGCAAGATTCAGATAGTGGCTCGCCTTGTCCAATTGCTTCAGGCGCTGATAGCAGATCGCCATCAGGAGTTCGGACCGCGCGTCGGGCTGCAGACGCTCCGCTTTACCCAGCCAGTCCAGCGCGGTGGTGTAATCTCCCGATCGCATGTAAATATCGCCTAGCAGGAGCGTATCGTCTCTGCGCTTCGGGTCGGCCGCAATCACTTGCTTCAGGATGCGTTCGGCGTCGGCTGTACGGCCCATCAGGCTGTAGGTCTGCGCCAGTCCTGACATCCCCTGCAGATCGGATGGCTTCAGCCGAAGGCCGTGGCTATAAGCCTGCACCGCGAGCTGCGTCTTTCCATCGAGTCGCGCCGCGTAACCGAGCAAAAACCATATCTGCGGATCATTGGGAGCGGCCTGCGCGGCGCGTTGCGCGTAATCGAGCGCCAGCGGGTGATCGCCGCGCTCGAGCGCCAACTGCGCAGCGCGCGCCAGCCGGGCATTCTGGATATTGGTTCCGAACCCGAGAGATTGTCCTCCCGCCTGGGTGGCGCCGGAGTTACCCTGAGGCTTCGCAGTTGCGTTCGGCGCTACCGTGTAGGTTTGCGAATAGACCGGGTGAGAGAACACCAGGAAAAGCACGACCGTAATGGCAGTTTTCAAAGATGCAGGCGTAACAATCAATAGATCACCGGGCGAGCTGGTAGAGATTCAACGCATTGGATTCCAAAAAGACCCCAGGCGTTGGTTCGCACACGCGCAATAGGCACGCCGCCGCGCGAGCGTCTGTCAGAGAATGGATGCATTTGTTGTGCCAACTAGGTGCTAGTTTAGCGCAACGGAGCAGCAAATGAAGTGCAATTTCTCGCCATCTTGCCAGCTCGCTTTGGGTTTGACCCTCGGCGGCGATTCGTGCCGAGCCCGCCGCGCCAGAAACGCCCGGATCTCCGGGCGACAACGCGGGAGTTCCATGGTGTAATGGAACACACGGAAACAGAGATAAAAGCGGCGTCCGCGCATGAATTTCGCTCGATTTTTACTCTGCGTTCGTGGTATGCATAGACTACCGCTCTGCACCACGCCCGGGA
>JAJZIF010000415.1 GCA_021810735.1 Acidobacteriota bacterium | reverse complement strand
ACGAGAACCATGTTGATCGTAGAATCCGACTCTCGGTCGGAGGAAGGCAACGATGAGGCATCCCCCAACACAATGTCCACGCCCGAATTTTTTTCAAAAATAGCCTGTAAACCGGCGGCGCGCAGAACATCCAGTCCAATGACATATACGCAAATGCGCGTGGTTGGAAGTCTGACCACTGCCCGCCGGTTCCCATCTTTCGGGGAAACAGGCATGACCGCGTGCAGTGAGGATAAATTCGACTGGGCCACAATTCGTCGTCTTTCGTTGCGTTCGGTAAAGAGGGGTCGTGCATCGGCCAATTTACAGCTTGGGCAATACGATTCCCTGCTGGTTCTGGTATTTTCCCTTGCGGTCCGCATAGCTGATTTCGCAGATTTCATCGGACTCGAAAAACAATATCTGGCACAAACCTTCCATGGCATAGATGCGCGCCGGCAGCGGCGTTGTATTGGAAATTTCGAGGGTCACGAACCCTTCCCACTCCGGCTCAAACGGCGTCACATTGACAATGATGCCGCAGCGAGCATACGTCGACTTGCCAACGCAGATAGTGAGCACATTGCGCGGAATCTTGAAATATTCTACCGAGCGCGCCAGCGCAAACGAGTTTGGTGGGATCACCACAGAGTCTGCCTGGGTGGTGACAAACGAGCGTTCATCGAAGTTTTTCGGATCGATGACCGTGCTGTTCACATTCGTAAAGATCTTGAATTCGTCGGAAACCCGCAGGTCATACCCGTAGGAAGAAAGGCCGTAGGAAATGACCCCCTCGCGAACTTGCTTCTCGCTAAATGGCGTAATCATTTGGTTCTGGAGTGCGTTTTCTCGAATCCAGCGATCACTCTTAATCGACATCCGTCTCCTCGTGCCGTGGCTGCATTTTCGGATTCCCGTGCGGCCGACTGTTGCAAATAGGTTGCTTTAGGCCGAGTGTACGAGAGTGGCGCTCCATTGACAATCTCGAAAACTCGACCCTAGCATGGGTATACGCGAGGAAGCACGCATCCAACAGCCCGAGGGGAGAAACTCATTTGATCAAACAAGACGTGGTGCATAAAGTTGCGGAGCGGACAGGATTGCCACGCGTGAAAGCCGAGGCTGCCGTAGATACCGTCTTTGCAAGCATGAAAAATGCGCTCGCTACCGGGGACCGCATCGAACTGCGCGGCTTTGGCGTGTTCAGCGTCAAGCCCAGGAAAACCGGCATTGGACGCAACCCGCGAACGGGCGCCGAAGTTCCAATCGCGCCGGGACGCGCCGTCCGCTTCAAGCCTGGGAAGGAATTGCATCTGCTCGACTAGATCTGGCGGCTGCGCCTGACGATTGCGCGATCGGTGTTTTTCGATCGCGCAATCGTTTCCACTCCCTAGCGATTTTTGTGGCGCGCATTTTGCCGATCCGTGCAAAGCGAACATTGCGGTGCGGCAATGGGTATACCTGGCAAAGAGCGCATTCTTGTGTCGGCTAGAATGGCGCCCTTCCGCTACAATCATGGGCGTGCCTGAGTCGCAACGGAAACCGCAACGGAATCGAAAATCTCAGCCGGACGTGAGCCGCGATCGATACCGGTCGCGCGACGATAGCGTTCGCAGCCGTATGCCGGACCGGCGCATCCGGGGCAAAGCATGAAACTGCTCCTTCGCCTGCTGGCGTATGCCCGACCCTACTCGTTGCAGGCGTTCGTGTCGGTCGTGCTCATGGCCACGGTTGGCCTCCTGGACGCCTTCCGGGTGTTGCTGATCAAGCCCATCTTCGACCAGGTCCTGAAACCCTCCGACGTTACCCCGCACTTGCCGCTCTTCAACATTACCCATGGACACTTTCATTTGCAGTTGAATCTGGAGCAACTGGTTCCAGGACATTTTCACAACGCTTGGACCATGGTTGCCTTCGCCATGGTCGCGTCCACGGCCCTGAAAAGCCTTTGCGATTATCTGGGCACGTATCTGTCAAACTTCGCCGGATACGGAATGATTACCGATTTGCGCAATGATCTGTATGAAAGCATCCTGCGACGTTCGGTCTCTTTTTTCCAGAAGCACTCGACCGGCACGATCCTCTCCACATTGATCAACGATGTGGAACGGGTGCAGTTTGCCATGTCCACGGTGATGTCGGATTTTCTGCAACAATTCTTTACCTTCCTGTCCCTCATCGCAGTCGTCATCCTGTATGGGGGAAAACTGGCCTGGGTGTTGGTGCTGTTCGTTCCGGTCGTCATGTCTTCGGCGAAACGCATCGGGCGCAGTGTCCGGACGACGACGCGCAGTGGACAGGACAAGCTGGCGGAAATCCAGAATATTCTGCATGAAACCGTCACCGGCAATCGCATCGTCAAGGCCTTCAATATGGAGGTGTGGGAGTTGGTCCGGTTCCGCACCGCGGCGCGTCGGCTGTTCCGCGCCAATCTTCGCTCGGTCAGCGCGCAGGCCATCAGTTCGCCATTGATGGACTTGATCGGCGCAATCGCGATCGCCATGCTGCTGTTGCTGGGCCGCACTCGCATTCAGCAGCACGCCATGACGGAGGGCGCATTCATCGCCTTTATCTTCGCCTCCTTCAAGCTCTACGATCCGGTGCGGAAATTCGCGCTTTTCTACAATAATTTCCAGCAGGCATTCGGCGCGTCTTCCTCCATTTTCGACTTTATGGACGCACAGGATGACGTGCGCGAAAAGCCGCACGCCGTGCAGTTGACAACTTTCCAACAGTCGGTTTGTTTCAACCACGTCAGCTTCTCCTATTCCGACGATGAAGGCACCAAACAAGTGCTGCACGACATTACACTGGCCGCGAATCAGGGCGAGGTGATTGCGCTGGTAGGGCCCAGCGGCGCCGGCAAGACCACCATCGTCAACCTGATTCCTCGGTTTTTCGACGTATCCAGCGGACAGATCACCATCGACGGCCACGACCTGCGCGACGTCACGCTGCACTCCCTGCGCACGCAAATTGCCAAAGTGACGCAGGAAACGATTCTGTTCAATGACACGGTGCGCAACAACATCGCCTATGGTCAGCCCGACGTACCCAAGCAGCGGATCATCGATGCCGCCAAAGCGGCGCTGGCGCACGACTTTATCGAGCAGATGCCGGAGGGCTACGACACCATCATCGGAGAGAAGGGATTTCGCATGTCGGGCGGGGAACGCCAACGCCTGGCCATCGCCCGCGCGCTGCTGAAAGATGCTCCCATTCTGATTCTGGATGAGGCCACCTCGGCCCTGGATGCGGAGAGTGAGTCGCTGGTTCAGGCGGCATTGGCGAACCTGATGCATCGCCGCACGGTATTTGTCATTGCGCATCGTCTCTCTACGGTGAGAAGAGCGAACAGAATCGCGGTGATCGAGGACGGCTCCATCACCGCTATCGGAACCTACGAGGAACTACTCATGACATCTCCAACGTTTCAGAAACTTCACCAGCTGCAATTTTTTGATATCTCCGAGGCCGCGGTGGCAGCGCGGAACCATCCATGAGTGACCTGCCCATCCGTTCCATGACCGGGTTTGCGCGCATTACCGCAACCGCGCCCGGCAACATCGACTTTGTGTTGACCGTGAAGAGCGTCAACCACCGCTACCTGGATTTGCAGTTTTTTCTACCCGGTGGCATGGACGCACTCGAAATGCAATGGCGAAAAACAATCAAGGAGCATGTGGGCCGTGGGCATGTCGAGGTGCGTCTGTCTGTGCATCGAGAGAACTCGGCGCCATCGCCTCAATACAATCCTGCCATCATCCAGGCCTATGTGGACGCATTTCGAGCGGCCTCCCACGCGCATAAGTTGCGGGGAGCGCAGCCGGACTTGAACGCCGCCCTGCGTCTTCCTGGCGTGTGGTCGATGGAAAGCGCCCGTCCCGAGGAAGAAGAGCAGGCCGGCATCGAACTCGCCGCCGCGGCCGCCATGGCGCCAGCCATGGAAAGCTTGAACGCGATGCGCGCGCAGGAGGGCCAAGCCCTGGCTGCGGAACTGGAGCGCACCCTGGGGCGACTGCGGGAGCACGTGGATGAGCTGGCCAGCTTGCGCGCCGGCATGCAACAGGCGCAGACGGAGCGGCTCGACCAGAAAATGCGCGAAATGCTCGGCGACACGTTCGCTCTGGATCGGGACCGCATCCTGCAGGAGGCCGCTCTGCTGACCGAGCGCAGCGACGTT
>JAJZIF010000414.1 GCA_021810735.1 Acidobacteriota bacterium | reverse complement strand
CTTGGCGCCATCGAACACATAGTCCGTGGAGTAATGGATCATCGCCGCGCCAACCGTTTTCGCTTCCGCCGCCAGCGTCGCAACCGCGTCCACGTTGACGCGCCAGGCAAAATCCGGTTCACTCTCCGCTTTGTCGACCGCAGTATAGGCCGCGGCATTCACAATCAAATGCGGTCGCAGATCCCGCACCACGCTGGCAATGGAATAGTCGGAAGCGAGGTCCAACTCCTCATGACCCGTGGCTGTGACTTCACCCAAGCCGGCCAGTGAAGCAATCAGTTCCCGGCCAACCTGGCCATCGCGCCCGGTGACCAGGATGCGCAGGCCACCCGCATGCTTCGCCTTCATACCTCCACCTCGCGCAGAACCTGCAGCAGATAGTTTCCATAGCCGCTCTTGCCCAGCCTGGCAGCCAGTCGCTCCATCTGCGTCGCGTCAATGTAGCCCAGGTGATATGCGATTTCCTCCGGACAGGCCACCTTCAATCCCTGGCGTTTTTCAATCGTCTGGATAAAGGTCGCCGCTTCAATCAAGGAATCCTGCGTGCCCGTGTCCAGCCACGCGAATCCGCGTCCGAGCACTTCCACGTGCAACTGGCCGCGCTCCAGGTACCAGCGATTGACATCCGTAATTTCCAGTTCTCCGCGGGGCGATGGCTTCAAAGACTTTGCGACCTCGACCACTTGCCGGTCGTAAAAATACACTCCCGTGACCGCATAGCGGGACTTCGGTTCACGGGGCTTCTCCTCGATCGAGATCGCCCGTCGTTCGGAATCGAACTCGACCACTCCGTACCGCTCCGGGTCCTGCACCGGATAGGCAAACACGGTCGCGCCATCCTCCCGTTGCGCGGCGCTTTGCAACATGCGCGAAAGATCGTGGCCATAAAAAATGTTGTCGCCCAGCACCAGCGCGGAACGCTGCCCATCGACAAATTGTTCGCCAATCAGAAATGCCTGCGCCAGCCCGCCGGGTTCCGGCTGCACCGCATATTGAAATGAAAGCCCCCACTGCTCGCCGGTCCCGAGCAGCGCCGCAAATCGCGGCGTGTCTTCAGGTGTGGAAATAATCAGGACCTCGCGAATTCCTGCGAGCATCAGCGCCGACAGCGGATAGTAGATCATCGGCTTGTCATAAACCGGCAGTAGTTGTTTGCTGGCCGCAATCGTCAGCGGATACAGACGGGTCCCCGAACCTCCGGCAAGAATGATTCCTCGCAAGCTACGCTCCTCTATTTCTATTTCTATTTCTCAATCCTGTCCTGGTAGTTCTGTTCCATCCATTTGCGATACGCGCCGCTCACCACATCCGCGATCCACGCCGGATGGTCGAGATACCACTCCACCGTCTTGCGCAGGCCAGTGGAAAATGTCTCGCGCGGCCGCCAGCCCAGCTCACGTTCCAGTTTGGTTGCGTCGATAGCATAGCGCCGGTCATGGCCTGGCCGGTCCTTGACAAACCGGATCAGCTGCTTGTGCGGACAATGCTGCGATCCAGGACGCAGCTCGTCGAGAATTTCGCAGATCGTTTCCACCACCTCGCGATTGCTGCGTTCATTTCTGCCGCCAACGTTGTAGGTTTCTCCCGGCCTTCCCCGCTCCAGCACCAGGCGCAGCGCGGCGCAGTGATCGCCTACATACAGCCAGTCGCGCACATTCAGCCCATCGCCATAAATCGGCAGCGGCTTGCCTTCCAGCGCATGCGTAATTACCAATGGAATCAACTTTTCTGGAAAGTGATACGGGCCGTAATTATTGGAGCAGTTGGTGATTATCGCGGGCAGGCCGTAGGTATGGAAATACGCCCGTACCATGTGGTCCGAGGCCGCCTTGGTTGCCGAGTAGGGACTGTTCGGCGCATACGGCGTGGTTTCGCAAAATGCCGGATCTTCGGCTCTCAGTGAACCGTACACTTCGTCGGTCGACACATGCAGAAATCGAAATGCGGCGCGGTCCTGCTCCGACAATCGATTCCAATATGCCCGCGCCGCTTCCAGCAGCACAAACGTTCCCCGCACATTGGTTTCGACAAAGGCCTCCGGCCCGAGGATCGAGCGGTCCACGTGGCTTTCCGCCGCGAAGTGCACAATCGCGCGAGGCTGATGTTTTGCGAGCAACTCATCCATGCGCGCGCGATCGCAAATGTCGGCGCGAGCAAACGTATACCCCGGATGCGTCGCCACTCCCTCAAGGTTTTTGAGGTTCCCGGCATACGTGAGGCAGTCAACATTAATCAGGGGGCGCGTCGAATTCTGAGAAGACTGCAGCCAGTCGAGCACAAAATTGGACCCGATAAACCCTGCGCCACCTGTTACAAGAATCGAGGATTGCGTCAAAATTATTTCATCCTTCAAAAGATTCGATTGAGAATCGTCTCAGCCCATTCCTTACATCTACAGCCATCCACAACCCGCTGATAGGGTGAAAGGTCAGTCTACTGGATTGCGGGATCGCAAGCGGCTATCGGGTCGTGACATTCGGAATCGTTCTCCATCCTGAGCCAGGCGAAGAATCTTCCTCTCGTTCGCCATGACCTCCCTTGCACGGTTGCGATCCAGAATGGAGCGTGTCGCCCTGAGCCGCGCGCGAAAGGCATTGCCCGCACGCGGAATAACGGTAAACTTCTCCTATGGAAGTCGTTGCCACGCGCTTGCCCGGCGTACTGCTACTGCGACCGCGCATATTTGCCGATCACCGCGGCTGGTTTGCCGAGACCTGGAACGAAGCTGCTTTTCGCGAAGCCGGCCTTCCCTCCCACTTTGTACAGGATAACCAGTCCCGGTCCCGCCAGCACGTCTTGCGAGGGCTGCATTTTCAATTGCAGCATCCTCAGGGCAAACTGGTGCGCGCCGTGGCAGGTCGCATTTTCGATGTTGCCGTCGATATTCGACGCTCCTCCCCCCACTTCGGGCAATGGGTCGGCGTCGAATTAAGCGCGGAAGTTCCCGAAATGCTGTGGATTCCTCCCGGATTCGCCCACGGTTTCCTGGTCTTGTCCGAATCCGCGGACGTGCTGTACAAAACCACGGATTTTTACTCTCCAGGGTCCGAGCGGACCATTCTCTGGAGCGATCCCGTCCTTGGGGTCGAGTGGCCTCTGACGGCAGACCCGATTGTTGCCGCAAAAGATGCTGCTGGAACCGCCTTCGAACAGACGGAGGTGCCAACATGCTAACCCCCCATCCCGACCGAAGAGCTTGACCATTGCCTGCCACGGGCGTAACTCTACATTTCCACGTATAGCCCATCCTATTGTTGTGGTAGACATTTAACATCTATGGGCGGTGCCTGCTTTGTGTCCAGGCGCGCAAATTTCCTCCTGTTTCCGCCTGATTCGTAGGCTGAGCGATGTATTCGATCCCCGCAAATCTGTATAGATGACGAAAGTTTTTTTTATCGTCTTATTTTCCTGAATGGGTTAGACTCAGGCAGCATTTCCTACGCCTACAGCCTTTTGCAGATTGGAACGCGCAAAACTAAAGTGCGCGGGAACCTTGTCTTCGCCTAGCTATAGGTAAGGATATGCAATCCATTGCACACGCCCATGGCGAATCCTACCGCCCTCCATTCGCGGTTCTTGGATGCGCTGGGTGCAGTGGAGCTCCAGGGCAAGAGAAAAGTTAGCGTTGGCACTCGCGCGGCACAGGTTGGCAGGGCAAGATGTACTCACCTGTCACAATCCAGCCGCCCCAAGAAAACCGGAACCCGCGCCCAGCCCGGCGCGACGTTTTGGATTGTTTCAGGGTGGATTGAATCAGGCCGGCATCAATGTGAGACCGGCCCGTATTCCACCCCAGTAGCGACGCATATTCACCGTTTCTTTTTGAGGTCACTATCATGTCTAGGTTACTCTCCCGTCCCTCCGCCAGCGGTTTCTCCCTTCGTCTTGCCTCCCTCGCGGTCAGCGCGGCTTGTGTAGTCAGCTTCCTGGCCCTTCCGTGTGCGGCAAGTGCGCAAGGATTGTTTCAATCTCCGTCGCCGAACTTGACCACAGGTACCACCCCCCAGGGCGTAGCTGCCGCCGATTTCGCGCATTCCGGCTACCAGGGCCTGGTGGTAACGGACAGTACAAACAGAAACATGAAGGTCTATCTTGCGACGGGTCCCAACACATTTGGAGGGGCTGCCACGATTCCAACCTGCACGGGTCCGACGGCAGTGTTGGCACAGG
>JAJZIF010000413.1 GCA_021810735.1 Acidobacteriota bacterium | reverse complement strand
ATCAAGGATCTGCACATTGAATTGGCCCTACCGGCAGGCAAGCAGACCGAAGGACGAATCCAGTTGCTGACACCCGACGGTGATGGAGAGGAATCCGTGCTCACGTCAACCGGCGGCCAAACGGCACGGTTCACAATCCCACTTCTGCAAACTTACAGCGTCGCGATTATCCAGCTTACGTGAACGATCTCTGAGCACCTCTAGACCAAGTTCACTCGCGCGGCCCGTTCCAAAACGCGGGCAATCGAATTTGGGCTTAGACTTTCAACGCTTCTACGCTGCGGTCCTTTGCAGGATCCAGCCAAATCCCATCCGGATCCGAGTTTTCAAAACGCTTCATGCCCGCCTTCACAATCTCCTCATCGGGGACCTTGATCAAAGGCGTATAGCGCGGATGATGCGACTCTTTGTAAGGATCGTTTCTGGCAGCGTTATAGCAACAGATCATGGACCAACGCGGATGCTCTGAGTGGTTCTGGTCTGAGCGGTGCAGCAGATTGGCATGGAAGAACAAAACATCTCCCGGCTCCATCTCCACGTACACAAGATCCAATCTTTTTAAAATCTCTTGCACGCGCTCCCTATCTGCGCCGGCCTGGTCACCGGTCATCACATGCTCAATCCGTCCCAGACGATGCGATCCTCGAATTACCTGCAGACAGCCATTCTCTCGGTTGGCCGGGTCCACGGCGATGTAGGCGCTCGTCAAATCCGGAAACAGAACGCCATTCTGATACCAGTAGCCGTAGTCCTGATGCCATGCCCATGCGCCGCCCACCTTGGCATCTTTCATGATCATCTTGGAGTGGTAATGATAGACCTCGCCCCCCAGCAACCTTTCGGCCGAACCGGCAATGGATTCGCTCCTTGCCACCATACCGTACACGGTGTCCGTCGGATGGTTCCAGACGGAAAGACGGACCGTTCCGCCTTCGCCATCCGCCCTGCCGATGGAGTGTTGATCGAGAACGCGATCTTCCCGGGCCGCCTTGCCCAGCAGCCCCACTTCTTTCTCGTCCAGCATCCCTCGGATGAGCACATAGCCATCCTCTTGATAAGAGCGAACTTCGCTATCGCCAATGATCCCTTTTGCCATAACGTTCCCTCTCAACGAGAGACCTGATTGTTTGCTACACATACGATAGATCTTTCTAAAATCGCATGGCAAATCCGTCTCGTGGTGTCTTGCAAGCTTGATCGGTTGCTGACGTTATCCGCGCAAGTTTTCAAATCGCGGAAATTCCTAGTGAATGCTCACGTTCTGCACAACACGGGTGATAATTCCGCTCGGACTGGGAGCGTCAGGTTTCAGGTTGCAGCGCATCGAGAAGAAAAGCCCCAACAATTGACCAAAGATGACGTCCAGAGGAGGCCGGTACAGGTCAGGGACAGAAGCTCTCATGCCGGGCGTAAGTACAAATTCCGCAACTCCTTTGCATTTACTCTCGTCCTCGATCGCGACTGCGACTCGTGTGCGAACGACCCCCTTGCTGCCAATCTCTTTCAGTAGATCCACCTCATATTGCTGTCTCGTGCTTTCACTGGAAATAAAGCACACGAAGATTGTCTCTGCATTCAGGGCGGCGATCGGGCCATGCCTCAGGCCAAGCGCCGACTCGGACATGGTTACAATTTTGCCCGCCGTCATCTCCAGCAATTTCAAGGCAGATTCCTTGCCTACACCCTTCAGTGATCCAGTCCCGACGAAACATGCGCGTGTATACGGGCCTTCGCTCAGTGCGGCGGCGCACTCGGAAGCCGTATCAAGAAAATGCTCGCCATTTGCAATCAGGTTGTGGAGTACAGGTTCGTACTCTTGCAAATTCCAGATGTTCGCAAGACACTGTCCGCAAATAATCATGTTGGAGAAGGAACTGGTCATCGCAAGTCCCCGGTCATTCACCGCATCATCCAGCAGCAAGCTGAAAACCCGCCGGTCTTTGCGGTGCGCCGAGACCATCTGACCCTTTGCATTGCACGACACAACCAGATGATGAACGTCCGGAAGCTCATTCAGCGCCTTTTCCAGGGATGCGACTCCCTCCGGACTGTCTCCTGACCTTGAGAAAGATATCCACAAGTATTTCTGGCCGGGAATGATGTAGTCCTGAAAGCCAGTCAGCAGGTCCGTGCTGGCGACTGCGAGGACCTCGCATTGCCATTTCTGCCGAAACAAGTGCATCAGGCACTGGCCGATATAGTCCGACGTCCCCGCCCCGATAAGGAATACGGTCGGGCGTTGCCGGGACTCCGGACTGATTCCTGCCGATTCCAGGAATTTCTCTATCTCAGACCGGCGTTGCTGGATCGATAAGAACGTTGCCGCCCAGGTATCCGGCTGTTGAGCTATTTCCCGAGGAGTGTGCAACAAGCCGCGCGCCAACTTCTCCTCCTCACTCAGGTCTAATACACTTGATAAACGGCTCACTGATCGGCTCCTTTGCCACATCATTTAGCTGCCATAACGAAACAAAGCATTCGGAAGCAACGAATCCCAGAATCCGTCGCCCACAATCTTCCGTTAAGGTAAGAAAACGAAACTCATGGTAACGGATTATCCTGGTAAAAGGCAACCGTTCTCTTGTTGAAGCGTTCGGCGCGTGAGCAACTCTCGATCTATGCCCAAAACACAAGACATCCGGCTGCCTGGATGTGTAATTGAGGCAGAGAAACCGAGTCGCTTTCCGCGAAGTCCAATCATGTATATTTACGGCCGTAGTGCCGGGCAAAGAAAGGGTTCTTACGTGCAAAAGTTTCGGACTGCGGCGCTGCAAACTGCGGCCAAACTGCCAGTCATTCGCCGAATGGTCCAGTCTGGTGGAAGACTGTGGCGCCGGTCCTCGCAATTTCGCGATATTTATTCTCATGAATGCCCGTCGGCGGCTACTCCGTTCAGTATCTTCCAGAATGCGTGGAGTTCTAAGGTTCCCGGCTTTGAAACCGGCACACTCGATCTTTTCGATGACTTCCGCGTCCGATGGATGGAGACACAGCTAGGTTCATTCTCGGGAAAACGCGTCCTCGAACTTGGCCCGCTGGAAGGCGGCCATACCTGCATGATGGAGCGAGCAGGAGCAAACGTGATCGCCATCGAGGCCAACCAACGATCGTTTTTGAAATGCCTGATCGTCAAAGAAGCGCTTCAATTGAAATCTCAATTTCTCTACGGGGACTTTCGTCCTTACCTCGAAACAGCGCAACCGGGCGCCTTCCACTTTGTTCTTGCAGCCGGCGTCCTCTACCATATGCTGGAGCCAGTCAAACTGTTGCACGATATTGCGCGTGTGACCGATGCCTTCGGTCTCTGGACCCATTACTATGACCCTGCTGTCACCTCCTCCAAGCTCCAATTCAGTCCCAAGCCGCTCATCCAGACAGCCGATGGAAAATCCGTGGAAGTCTACCAGCAGCATTACCTGTGGTCTGTTGCGTTGCCGAGCTTTTGCGGAGGCAGCGGACCAACCAGCTGCTGGCTGACCAAAGATGGCCTGCTTCAGTACGTGAAGCACCTCGGCTTTGAGATTCAGGTCGGCGAGGACAATCCCCACCATCCAAATGGGCCAACCATCCTGTTGTTTGCCAGACGAGTGTAATTTCTGCAGATCGTGCTTTTCATCAACCCTGGGAACGTTCCGTCAACCCGCGGGTTTGTCAGATCTCCTTGATCCGGCGCTCAGGCCATATTCGCCCTGCCTGCGCAATTTGAAAATCGCGACCTAGAGTGCTGACATGTACCTCAACGTGGCAAAATCCGAGATTGCCACGACATCCACCCAGTCCACGGGCTGGTACCCAGGCCGGAAGGGCGGAATGATTTTCGGAGTGGACCATTTCGCGGTCGCGGGGTCGGGCCCACTCGCAGTCGTATAGAAGAGTTGTCCTCCTCCCGTCCTCACGTAGTAAACGCGAGGGATTCCATTGGGAAGCACGATCACGGCCCCACTCTCGCGGTCCGTCGGCTGGTCTCCGATCATGGTCCACGTTGTCGTCCATGGGGCTGACAGAGAAGCGAACGATGCCAGGGCCACGATGCTGCGCCGATGCGAGTCCCTGGTTTGCAGCAACGCCCAGTTTTTCCCAACAGTGCGGAATACAGACATTACAATGTTGTACCCGTAGGGAGCCGGGGTTGTGAACGAGATTGCGTGAGGGATGCCGAACGCATTCAACCCTGGCAT
>JAJZIF010000412.1 GCA_021810735.1 Acidobacteriota bacterium | reverse complement strand
CTGCCTTCGATGGGTCGCTCATCGGAAAATATCTGCTATAAATTGGGCCAAAGAACGCAGCGCCCGGCTCTTCGTACAGACCAACGAAAAATTCTGTCTTGGAAGCGTTTTCAGTTCCGATTCAGTTAATAGAAAATCCCTCAGGGGCTAAAGCCCTATAGATTTCCAGCCATGTACGGCACGGCTAAAGCCGTGCCCTGATACAGAACTGGCTGATACAAAACTGGCTTAATCGGAGCTTTCTTAGACCACAGCCTGAAATGTAACCACGCGACGAGGCCAGTCTGGTTGAATTTAGCTGTCCGAGCTGGATTCGTGCGATCGCGCGTCTATGCCTTGGTCTGTTTCTTCTTGCGCTTCGACTCCGCGCATTTCGCCAGGACAGCTTGATGCAATTGAGTCCGGATGGCATCCGGCAATTCATACAACTCGTCGTTGCGATAGATTTCGATGGTTTGGCGGGTGGTGTTGACGGTGACATGGCAATGGTTGCAGCCGCCCATGTGCCGCTCCAGTTCGGAGCGCAATGTTGCGGCCGTTTTCGCATCGAAATAATCGGTAAGATTGGCAAGAAATTCTGTGCAGTTCACCGCGCATGTTCTCCTGTGGCGACCCGAAAGTACCGGCTCAGCCGTTCGCGCAATTGCAGGCGGGCGCGCAAAAGACGACTTTTGACCGCGGGCACGCTCAGGCCCAGCGCCTGGGCCGTTTCCTCGGTCGACAAACCATCGATGTCTCGCAGCGCAAAAACGGCGCGAAATCCCGGAGGCAAGCCTTGAATGGTTTTGCGAAGGAGGTCCGCCAGCTCCGCCTGGTTGTAATTTTGTTCGGGATTCGGCATCCAGTCGGCGAAATCGCGCGGGATGGAGCCTTCCTCGGTCTGGATTTCATCGTCCATGGACACGGTTTTCTGCGAGCGGCGTTTGCGCAGTCGCATCAAGGACTCGTTGACGGCGATGCGCACCAGCCATGTATAAAACTTTGAATTGCCCTGAAACTGATTGATTTTCTGAAACGCCTTGAAGAACGTGTCCTGCACAATGTCTTCCGCATCTTCACGGTTCTGCGTAATGTGAAGAGCGATGCGAAAGATCTGGCGATCGTATTGCCGCATCAGTTGCTCAAATGCGCTTAAGTCTCCAGCCTTGACCTTCTCAACCAGCGCAAGGTCGGGGTGGAGCGCATTTGCTTCCTTTTCTTCCTGAGTCAACGTTGCCATGGTTCGAGGGCGGCCCTTTCGATCTTGCTGCTCGTCATCGCGTCCGGACGCAGGGCTCCGAAATCACAATTGTGTTGCAGCTAGTTAGATGGTAGACCGGGCTGGCGGTTGCGAACAAATCGTCATGGCAGGATGGAATTCGCCGGGCCACTTTGTTTTTGCACGATATCCCGCTAGATTCATAGATATATGCAGTTCTTCAATTTTGCCTGGATTGGCCCGCGTTTCCCCGGGTCGCTGGATTTGCTGTATTTTCTGAAAAAGCCTGCCTGGCGCCGACAAATCTTGTGCGTTCTGCTCGCCTTTGCGGCAATGGGGACGGTCCCAGGCGCTGCCCAGCAAACTGAGACCGCGACGCATCACAAAACCCACGCGACGGCGTCTTCCACGCATCGGCGCGCTAAATCCGCCGGCCATCGCGCTCATCACCGCGCCGTAGCATCCAAGGCCCACACGAAGCGGAGAGAAACGCCCAGCCATGGCAGTCGCGCGTCCAGCGCTCACCGCAGCCGCACCAGCGCAGAGCGGACTCGTTCCAGTCGTCGTCGCCGCGCCCGTCGCCATGTGAGTGCGCGGACGCTGGCGCGCGTGCATCAACTTCACCGGGCTTTCGTAGCGTCGTCGCAATTGCGTCCGATGGCGCAGCAGTTGAGACAGGAGCGCACGCCCGAGGCCTATGCCGGAGTGCGCCGGTATGCGCGCGCGCATACCGGGGAGGCGTCGTCGGCCGCGTATATGGCACTGGGGGAGGCATACTTTACCGACGGAAAATATCCGGATGCGGTGGCGTCCTTTCGACAGGCGGGGAAAATGGGGCAGGCCCTCGCGGATTACGCGGACTATCTCGGCGCCAAAGCGGACTTCGCACAGCAGGGATATGCGGATGCCGAACAACTGCTCGACGGATTCGCCGAGCGCCATCCGGACAGCGTTCTGATCGATCACGCCTCGCTCCTGCTGGCCAACGTCAAGCTTGGCGAGGGCGACCCGCAGGCGGCGCTGCGACAACTTGCAAAACTGGAGGGCAGCCCGCTGGCGAAGTCCTCGGAATATCTATTTGCCCTGGCAAAGGCGAACCAGTTGGCCGGCAATCGCGACAAGGCGCAGCAACTGTATGCTCGCCTGTACGTGGGCGATCCGACCAGCAGCGAGGCAAGTCAAGTCCCAGGACAAATGCAGCAGATGGGAATCAGTCCGCCATTCAGTGTGGCTGAACGGACTCGCCATGCGGATGGATTGTATCTCGCGGGACGCTATGAGGCGGCGGCAGCGGAATATCAATCGCTCGCGGGGGACCCGGCAGTGGTGGGCACGGCCGCGGTGAACAGGCTGCTGGCGCGGGCTGCCGTCGCGACTTTCAAGCAGATGCATCACGTGGATCCCTCTCAGATGGCCCGGCTATCGGATACCGAGGACGACGCCGGAGCCACGCGACTGTATCTGATGGTGGAAGCCGCTCGCGATGCCAAGGACGTTGCGCAGGTGAAGGCCTTGATCGCGCAGATTGAGCAGCGTTTTCCCAGCAGCCGATGGACGGCGGAGGCGCTGTTTTCCGCAGGCAATATGGCGTTGGTCGCCAACGATCTGCCCTCGGCGATCCAATACTACGGCGATCTGGCGCAGCGTTTTCCTGACAGCGCGATGGCGCCGGTCAGCCACTGGCATGCCGCGTGGTTGAACTATCGACTGGGCGACAAGAAAACAGCGGGCCAGATGTTCGACGAGCAGATTGAGCGGTACCCCAACGATATGCATGTGTCGGCCGCCGTCTATTGGCGCGGGGTGGTGTATGAGGAGTACGAAAAGAATCCAGCCGCGGCGGCGGCCTGTTATCGAAAATTGATCGCCACATTTCCGCAGTATTACTATGCTGAACTGGCCCAACGAAGGATGGCCAGCCTCGGAGCTGTGGTGCCGGAAACGTTGCCGGTACTGGCGCGCATCGACGATCCCAGTGTGCCCGATCTGACCACCGAGGTTCCAGAGGACGACATTCATGTGGAGCGTGCGCAACTGCTGGCGAATGCCGGGCTGAACCAATATATTGTGCCGGAGATGAGCGCCAGCCCGGACAGCAGCAGCTGGCGAGCCTATGCGGAGGCCCAACTCTACAGCTCGTATGGAGAAAACTGGCAGGCACTCCACATCCTCAAGCAAAAAGTGCAATCCTATCTTTCCGCGCCGATGGATTCGATTCCGCGCGGCTATTGGGACCTTTTGTTTCCGCAACCCTACTGGGCAATGCTGCAAAGAGATTCGCAGCAGCAGGGCCTTGATCCGTATCTGGTGGCGTCGCTGATCCGCCAGGAATCGGAATTCAATCCGGGCGCTGTCTCGTATGCGAACGCATGGGGATTGATGCAGTTGTTGCCGCGCGTCGGCAACGAGCTGGCGCGCAAGGAACATCTGCGGCCCTATCGAACCGCATACCTGCTGAATCCGGAAGTGAATCTGAAACTGGGGACTGCGTACTTTCGGGAATTGATGGATGAATTCAACGGCCAGCCAGAATATGCGCTGGCTGCCTACAACGCCGGCGATGACCGGGTGAAGGCATGGCTCGCCAATGGGCC
Source organism: Acidobacteriota bacterium (assembly GCA_021810735.1). The sequence continues at coordinate 388 of JAJZIF010000412.1, read as the reverse complement.
CTACGCCAGCCTGCCGGAGTTTGTGGAGTCGATCCCATTTACCCAGACGCGAGAATATGTGGAGGCAATTCTGCGCAACCAGGAAATGTATCGCCGCCTGTACACAGCGGGAGGCGCCAGCCAGGCGAGCCACTTGGCCGCGAATCCAAACGTCGGCCCGAGCGGCGGTCATCCCATCCAGCAGTAGGCACAGTTTTTCCGGTGTCGTTGGCGGCGCTACGGTTCGTCGTTAAGAACGTGATCCAGCACAAAATTCGATAGAATCAGGTTGCAACAGTGGATTCGACGTGCCCGGATGGCGAAATCGGCAGACGCAGCGGACTTAAAATCCGCAGGGAGCAATCCCATGGGGGTTCAAGTCCCCCTCCGGGCACCAGAAAATAAACGA
>JAJZIF010000411.1 GCA_021810735.1 Acidobacteriota bacterium | reverse complement strand
AGAATCGTGACGCAACCGGCCAGACCCATCACTCGCAGGATGGCGACCGTATATCGACCGGACGACGGATTGTAATTGCAGCAGTAGAGCAGGAACAGATCGGCGGCAGTGCCGATCTTGTGATTCGACGCATCGACCATGGCCAACCGGAGATCGCGCGGCGCGTATTCAATGCCGGAGAAATATTTTGAGAGCCTTCCATCCGGCGTCGCCACCATGATGACGCTGGAGTGGGCGAACTGATCCATCTTGCCGTCGGGACCTGGCACGCGCACATAATGAAAACCCGTCGCCGTGGTCAGCGCATCGATTGAAGGCTGCGTGCCGGTGAGAAAATGCACGCCCGACGCGGCCGCGGGATCGCCCAGCCAGTTGATGAAAACCTGCTTCTCGCCGACAGCTTCTTGCGCCGTGTCCTTAGGATCGAAGCTGGCAACCACCACATCGTAATCTTTGCCCGCCTTCAGACCGGTTTGTTTCAGTGCATCCGCCGCGCCGTGCAGCACCTGCGGACACAACATGCCGCACCTGAAATAGACCTCCGCCAATACGACTGGCCGCTTGCCAAAATATTTTCCCAGCGTGACAACCTCGCCGGAAGAATCGATAAATTCCGCGGACAACGGAAGTTCGCGGTTCAGATTTTGCGCGATGCCGGCGTTCTGTAAATACTTCGGCAGACCGGTTTGTACGGTGCCCATGGAGGACTGACTGTCGCCGCCATATTGCGCCCGGCACAGTGGGCTGAAGGATACGACGAACAGCAAAGCCAGCCACGCGCCGCGCCGCGCAATGCAGCCAAACGAATAATAGAGAGGGAGTTTTAGAGCCGTGCGTAGAGTGGATGCTTGCACATCTTCCATCCTAGATGAGTTTGCGTGTGTCGTGCACGAAACATCTCAATGGATTCGATTCGCCGATCAAAATGCTCCGAGTTTGCAGCAAGCCGGATTCTGGCGGTGATGGAAATGGAGTGGTAGCCTGAACAAGGACAATCTGTTACGCAATTGGAGAACCTACGCAATGCAGGCAAGTTATAGTGGTGTCGCGCTGCCCAAAGATGGCAAGCCGATCGAATATTCCAACGGAACATATCAAGTACCCGACAATCCCATCATTCCCTACATTGAAGGCGACGGCACCGGTCGCGATATTTGGCGCGCGTCGCAGCGCGTATTCGATGCCGCGGTCGCCAAAGCCTACGGCGGAAAGCGCGCGGTGAAGTGGTTTGAAATTTTCGCCGGCGAAAAAGCCTTTGCCAAGTTTCAGAACTGGCTGCCGGATGATACCGTGCAGGCGGCGCGCGATCTGCGCGTTTCCATCAAGGGTCCGCTGACTACTCCTGTGGGCGGCGGCATCCGCTCTCTGAATGTCACGCTGCGCCAGATGCTGGATCTGTATTCCTGCATCCGCCCCGTGCGCTATTACCAGGGCGTCCCCAGCCCGGTGAAGCACCCGGAGAAGCTCGACATCATGATCTTCCGCGAAAATACGGAAGATGTGTATGCCGGTATTGAGTTCAAGGAGGGAACTCCCGAGGCAAAAAAAATCCTCGACTTTTTAAACAACCAGATGCTGGCCGGCACCAAGAAAAAGATTCGTGAAGATTCCGGCATCGGCATCAAGCCGATTTCGATTACCGGGACCAAGCGCCTGGTGCGCGCGGCGATTGCGTATGCGCTGAAGCATCACCGCAAATCGGTGACGTTGATGCACAAGGGAAACATCCAGAAGTTCACCGAGGGCGCGTTTCGAGAGTGGGGTTATGAAGTCGCCGTCGCAGAATTTCGCGATGACATTGTCAACGAGCGCGAGAGCTGGATCCTTGGCAACCTGGAAGCGAAGCCCGATCTGACGATTGAGCAGAATGCGGCCTTGATCGAGCCGGGTCTGGAACACGCGCCACAGAAATTCCGCGATGAGATTTATGCGGAAGTGAAGCATGCGATCGCAAGCATCGGCGCCAGCCACGGGCAAGGGAAGTGGAAGAAGAAATTGCTGGTCAACGACCGCATTGCGGATTCCATCTTTCAGCAGGTAATTGTGCGCCCTGACGAATACAGCGTTCTGGCCACTCCGAACCTGAACGGAGATTATATTTCCGATGCCTGCGCCGCGCAGGTGGGAGGGCTGGGCATTGCGCCCGGCGCGAATGTCGGCGATGGCTATGCGGTATTTGAAGCGACGCACGGGACCGCGCCGAAGTATGCGGACAAGGACGTCATCAATCCGGGATCAGTGATGCTATCGGGAGTCATGTTGTTCGACTTTATCGGTTGGGGCGAAGCAGCCCGGCTGATTGAAAATTCCATGGAGCGGACCATCCAGCAGAAATTTGTCACCTACGATTTCGAGCGGCAGATGCAGGGCGCAACCAAGGTCGGCACCAGCGAATTTGCCACGCGCATGATTGAAAATATGGATGCCGTTCACGCTGCCGTCTGACACAACTGTTCGATTTTAAGAGGATCTGCAAAGGAGAAGTATGCGAAAGAAAGTATCGATTGTTGGAGCAGGAAACACTGGCGCCACCTGTGCGCATTGGATCGCGGCCAAGGAGTTGGCCGACATTGTGCTGGTCGATGTTGTGGAGGGAATACCGCAGGGCAAGGCGCTCGATCTGCTGGAATCCATGCCGGTCGAGAAGCACGACGTTCACATTCTCGGAAGCAATGACTACGCTGCCACTGCGAATTCGGACATCGTCGTCATCACAGCGGGAATTCCGCGCAAGCCCGGGATGAGCCGCGACGACCTGCTGCAAACAAACTACAAGATCATGTCGGATGTGGTCGCCAAGGTTGTGGCGGCGTCGCCGGAGGCCATTCTGATCGTCTCCTCCAACCCGCTGGACGTGATGGTCCAGACCGCGTTCAAGCAGTCGAAGTTCAATCGTGAACGCGTGATCGGGATGGCGGGAGTTCTGGATTCGGCTCGCTTCCGCACCTTTATTGCCGAGGAGTTGAAGGTAAGCGTGGAAAATGTCTCCGCGTTCGTTTTAGGCGGACACGGCGACACCATGGTTCCCATGCCGCGCTATTCCACCGCGTACGGCGTGCCCATCACGGAGCTGCTCGACAAGGCCACGATCGACCGTCTGGTGCAGCGCACGCGCGATGGCGGCGCGGAGATCGTCAAGTACCTGAAGGCGGGCAGCGCCTACTATGCTCCGGGTGCGGCGACAACCGAGATGGTTGAGGCCATCCTCAAGGACAAGAAGAAGGTGCTTCCGTGCTCGGCTTATCTGGAAGGGGAGTATGGCATTCACGGTCTCTGTGTTGGCGTCCTGTGCAAGCTGGGAGCGCGCGGCCTGGAAGAGATCATCGAACTCAAGCTGACGCCGGAGGAGCAGGCCGGTCTGCAGAAGAGCGCGGACGCGGTGAAGGAACTCTGCGCTGTGATTGGCGTCTAAGATTTCCGCTTGGACCAAAACAGAAGGCCCGCACACAGCGGGCCTTCTTCATTCTGGAAAGCTTCACACTCCGCGCGACCTACCATGGCAACGGTTTTCCCATGTGGAGAAATGCGCCGGTCGGGCCATCGTCGGATAAGGTTGCCAAGGCAACCGAAGTCGTTGCGCCCGCAACAACATCCATGGGAGCGGCGTCGGTGCCCATGTCCGTCTTGACCCAGCCGGGATGCGCGGAGTTGACCTTGATCCTGGTATCGCGCAGTTCGTGCGCCAGATGAATCGTGAAGGCATTCAGAGCGGACTTCGATGCATCATAGGCCATCGGTTTCTTGTTGTAGATCGGCGATTTTGGATCGCTGTGCAGGGTCAGCGATCCCATGATGCTTGATAGGTTGACGATCCGGGCCGCCGGACTCTTCCTCAGCAGGGGCAGTAGTTCCTGGGTCAACGCGACGGGAGCAAACAAATTTGTCTCAAAGACCCGCTGCACCGTTTCGGGTGGTACTGCGCTGGTATTGTTGCCGCTCCACGCGTTTGCCTCAGCAATACCCGCATTGTTGATCAGAATATCGAGCTTGCCAAAATGCTCGTTGAAAAACTTGACGGCTGCATCTCGATCAGCCGCGTTTGTAACATCCAGCCGCAATGGGCGTGCATCGATGCCCTCTGCGCGCAGCCTCGCCGCCGCCGCTTCGCCTTTGGCGAGATCGCGCGACCCCAGGATGACCGTAATGCCCAGTTTGCCAAGCTGGCGCGCTGTCTCCAGCC
>JAJZIF010000410.1 GCA_021810735.1 Acidobacteriota bacterium | reverse complement strand
CCAGAGTCCTTCGTCGGACCTCATGTTGAACCTTCCAATCAACCCTTTCAGGCGTTTGAAAATAGTATCCGCCGGGGTGACGCCCAGACTGAGGAAGCATTCTCGTGTCTGGTTGTATACGCAGTAGGTCTGTGTTTCCATGTCATCCCCAGGGCTTTGGCTGTTCCCGCAATTGGGCGTTCTATTCACGCTCGGCTCCTAACACGGATCCGAGCATCCATGCGTTTTCTTGCATCGACATCGTTCAAGCAACAATCCATGCTCCTAACATCAGGAACAGCTATACCGCCCCTTCCCTGTAAGGTAAGGAGGGCATCCAGATCCATATTTCGCTGGAGTGTCGCATGTCGCGTCGCTCCAGCCCGGCAATGACAACATGCCGGGCACCGCTTCCACCGCACCTCGAAATGTTTAGCGGACGCGTGTGCGGCGACGCTGAATCAGAATGAATAGTATGATGACGCAAAAAACGCCGGCAACTACTCGAATGATGGTTACGTTATCCATTGCAATTCTCCCTTCTCTCAACGGTTAAAGAACTGTTTAAAAGAGTCCGCCATGATAATGACAGCGGGGCCTAAAGTCACAAGAAACAGCGACGGAAAAATGAAAAAAACGAGTGGAAACACCAGCTTGACGCTGGTCTTCGCCGCTTGCTCTTCCACTTTCTGGCGACGCTGGGTCCTTAGCGTGTCGGAATGAACGCGCAAGGTCTTCGCAACACTGGTCCCGAACTGTTCGGACTGGACCAGTACCGAAACCAGATTGCGTACGACATCGACGCCGGTACGTTCTGCAAAATGCTTCCACGCATCGGTGCGTGCGCGCCCCGCGCGTTGTTCCAGCACAACGACGTTTAATTCATCGGTGACCGCCGGTTGCGCCATACGAAGTTCCTCGGACGTGCGAGCGGTCGCCTGGTCGAGGCTCTGGCCGGCTTCGATGCAAATGACGAGGAGGTCCAGAATGTCTGGCAGGCCGCGCCGAATGGCTGCCTGGCGGACGGAAATCCTCCTTCCCAACCAAAAATCCGGTGCTAGAAATCCCCCGCCGAGCGCCACTAAATAGACCAGGAATGGGTTGGCGTGAGCGAGCCCGGCAATTGTCACCAGCACGCACAATACCGTAGGAATCAGCACCTTCGCGCCATAGAAGTTCTTGATCGCGGAATCCCCGCGATACCCCGCGCGAATGAGACGCTGCTGCGTCACCGAGACTTCCGCCTGGCTCTTCGGCAGGACGCGCTCAAATTGCTCTATAACTCCGCCGAACGCGTGGCCGGTGTATTGCATGACACTCGATAGATTTCCGCGCTTTTCGTTCGGTGTGATTACCGCATGGATACGCTGCAGCATGGCCTCCCGATAGAACAAGAGAAAGCCGCCACTTACGAACAGCAGAAAGATCACGAGAAATGTGAAAACGGCGAATCCCATAACCCACCTTCAAACATCCATGTTGACAATCTTCCGAATAACCAGGGCGCCGGCGATCGTCATACCGGCAGCGGTATAGAGAAGCTTGACGCCGATCGGGCGCTTCCATAAAAGGCTCATGGCATCGGGATTGACCAGATATAAACCGATTCCGAGCACAATGGGGAGAAATGACAGTATCCAACCTGTCAAACGCCCTTGAGCGGTATGGACACGAACCTGCCGTTTCAAGCGGTACCGCTCGCGAATCACATAGGCTGTCTTGTCAAGCACCTCGGCAAGATTCCCTCCGCTCTCCTTCTGAATCAGAATCGCCGTGACGACGATTCTCAGGTCCTGCAGCGGAACTCTTATGAGCAAATTGCTCATGGCCGTTCTCAAGTCAAGCCCATAGTTCTGCTCCTCGAAACAAATGCGAAATTCGGCCCCAATGGGATCCGGAGATTCGTGAGCGACCAGACCCAGTGCGCCAACTAAACTGTGACCGGCGCGGAGCGCGCTCACCATCAAGTCCAGTGCCTCGGGCAGCTCCTGTTCAAATTTATTGAAGCGCTGCCTGCGTTTGTGAAGCACGTAAAATATGGGTGTTCCGCCCACAAGCAGCCCGATCAGAACTGCGAAGATCACATTTCCGGTACGCAGATAAATCAGATAGGCCGGAAACGCGAAACACGCTGCGGACATTAGCAGCAAACCCCCAGCAGTCCATTTCACATTGGCCTGGTATAGCAAGCCGCGCAGACGGGGCGCAACCTCGATCTTCAACAGCCAGCGATTGACCCAGGGAACCGCGCTCAGTAGTTCGCTCTTGCGGATATCGACGATCGGATCACCCGATCGCGACTGCTCGAAAGCAAGCGCCGACTGGAGCACAGCCAAGGTCTGCTTGGTCTGCTCGGAGGCGCCTACACCGCTCGCCACCAGGACCAGTGACAGTACAATGAATACGCCGATAAACACCAACACCAGCAGCAATAACATATCTCGCCCCCCAACCCTCGGCTTGGCTAGTTCACTTCCAGCGCCTGCTCAAACAGACCCGTCGGCAGGAAGATACCCGAAACGCGGAGCTGCTCAAGGAACTTGGGACGGATGCGGGTGGGCTGAAATGCGCCAATTACCCTGCCGTCCGGTCCAATGCCTTTTTTGTTGAAACTAAAAATCTCGTGCATGCTGATCACGCTTTCTTCCATGCCGGTGATCTCGGAAATGCTGGTCACCTTGCGGCTGCCATCACTGAGGCGGGAGACTTGGATCACAATGGCAATCGCGGAAGCGATCTGCTGACGCACAGTCCGTTCCGGAATATTCAAATTGCTCATCGCTACCATGGACTCGAGTCTGGACAATGCATCGCGCGGAGTATTGGCGTGAATGGTAGTCATCGAGCCTTCGTGGCCGGTGTTCATGGCCTGGAGCATGTCGAATGCTTCCTCTCCGCGCACCTCGCCGATGATGATCCGATCGGGACGCATACGTAGGCTGTTGATCAGCAATTGACGCTGGCGAATCGCCCCGACACCTTCTATGTTGGGTGGCCGAGTTTCCAGCCGTACGATGTTTTGCTGCGCGAGCTGGAGCTCAGCCGCATCTTCGATAGTGACAAGGCGTTCGGCAGACGGAATGTATTGCGACAGAATGTTGAGAAATGTCGTCTTGCCGGCTCCGGTGCCTCCCGAGATCAGGATGCTGATCCGAGCGCGCACGGCGGCGGCCAACATTTCCATCATCTCCGGCGAAACAGTTTTCAACTCCACTAACTTCTTGGCGGAAGTAGGGCCTGTGCCAAATCGTCGTATGGATAAAGCGGGGCCGTCGAGCGCCAGCGGCGGAATAATCGCATTTACGCGAGAACCGTCGGCCAGCCGCGCGTCCACCATGGGAGAAGATTCGTCTACCCTGCGCCCTACGCGCGAAACGATGCGGTCGATGATCTGCAACAGGTGGCGATCATCGCGAAAGCTCGCGTCGATCCGTTGCAGAACTCCGCCACGCTCAATAAAAACATGGTCTGAGCCGTTTACCAGGATTTCCGAGACGGTCGTGTCGCGGAGCAGCGGCTCCAGGGGTCCGAGGCCAAAAACTTCATCCAGCAGGTCGGCTTGGATTTTCTCTTGTTCGCCAAGACTTAACGGCACTCGCTGGTCGCCGATGATCTGGTTCACCATGCCGGCCACCGCCTGGCGCGCCTGAGCAGAGTTGACGCGCGACAGCTTCTCCAAATCGAGCTTGGAGATCAGCACCCGATGCGCTTCCGATTTGAGCTGTTCGAGATTCAGCGTTTCCGCCATATGTCACCCGTCCGTTGATGCGAAAAATATTTCCTAAGGCTTCATCCAAATAAACTGAACGGCTTCTTTTTCTCCGGATTCTTCGGCAAACCACAGGCCATTCTCGCCATCTGGCGGATCACCCGGGAAATCGGAGAATCTTCCAGCGCCAGCGCATTCGCTGTGTTCTGCGCGCGCAAAGTGGTTTGATAATCGCTCGGGATTTTCCATTGCGGCTGTTGCGTCAGTGCTTTTCCGATTTCTTTTTCATCGATCCCGAGTGAGCGTTGCGTAAAGCGGTTCAGCACGATCTCAGGTTTGAAATTGGAGGTCGCAAAGAACTCGCCGATCAGTCGATGGGAATTGCGCAGTTCGGGAATGCTGACCTGAGTGATCAGGTAAACATTGGAGGCGTCCTTGAAGAGAGTCCTGCTGGTCGGACCCATGTTCGAACCGGCGTCTACGATCACATAATCAAAA
>JAJZIF010000409.1:699-4194 GCA_021810735.1 Acidobacteriota bacterium | reverse complement strand
CTCCATAGCCTCCTTACCAGGGATGGCGCAACGCACGATCAGTACCTATACGCTCTCGAAGAGCTACGGGATGACGGGCTGGCGCGTGGGCTATGCTGTGGCAAAAGAGCCTTTCATGACGGGCTTACGCAAGCTGGTACTGTACTCGACGAATGGTGTTTCGACACCGACGCAGTGGGCGGCGGTGGAGGCGATGAAGACGCCTCAGTCGGAACTGGACGCGCGCAGGGAAGAGTATCGGAAGCGGCGCGATCTTTTGGTTGCCGGGCTCAACGAGTTGGGACTGACCTGTGCTCCACCGGAAGGTGCGTTCTACGCCTTTGCCAACGTGGCAAAGATCAGCAAGGACAGCCGGAAGGCGGCAGGACTTCTGCTGGAGAAGGCTCATGTCGCTACCATCCCCGGAGTGGTGTTTGGGGCGCAGGGCGAGGGCTGCGTGCGGTTTGGCTATGCCGTGCCTGAGGGGGCTATCTCCGATGGACTGGATGCGCTCCGCGGTTTCTTCCAGTAGTGCCTCTAAGGCGTGAAGCCCTGCGCACCGGGCTGTCTGCGCCTGATGGCTGCATGTGGCGGGCCCTTACGGCCAGGCAGTTTTTCGGTCTTTTCGGCGGGGAGAAGCATCAGACGGTTGGAGGATGATTGAGAATGCTGAGAGTCGGGATACCGGACACGATCGATCGCTCGTTGCATGAGTACCTGCCAAAGGATATCCGGATTGAGATTTTGTCGAAGGATATGACGGGTCCGGTGGAGGTGGATTTCTGGATTGTTCCGCCAGCGCCGAAGCCGGCGCAGGCGATGTGGCCGCATCTGCGGGGCGTGCGCGTGGCGCAGTCGACGCTGGCCGGGGTGGACTGGCTGATGCGCCTGGTGCCGAGTGATGTGACAGTTTGCGATGCGCGCGGCGTGCATGACATTTCGACCGCGGAGTGGGTGGTTTCGGCGACGCTGGCAATGATGAAGTACTTTCCGTTTTACGGCGAGGTGCAGCGGGCCGGGGAGTGGAAGCGGCGGTTTGAGGCGAGCGGCCTTTACAACCGGATTCACGGTACGACGGGCGAGTTTTATCCGCCCGTGCTGGTGGAAGACCTGCATGGGAAGCGGGTTCTGATTGTGGGCTACGGGTCGATTGGCAGCATGATCGAGCGGATGATGCAGCCGTTCTCCGTAAGGGTGGATCGGATTGCGCGGACGGCGCGCGAAGGCGTGAAGACGCTGGCTGCGCTGCCCGAACTGCTGCCCCAGGCTGACGTGGTGGTGCTGATTGTGCCGCTTACGGGCGAGACGCGGGGGATGATTGGGGCGGAGCAGCTTGCGCAGATGAAGCAGGGGGCGCTGCTGGTGAATGCGGCGCGTGGCCCTGTGGTGGATACGGACGCGCTGCTGGCCGCGCTGCAGGCGGGGCGGATTCGCGCGGCGCTGGACGTGACCGATCCGGAGCCGCTGCCGGACGGGCATCCGCTTTGGTCGGCGCCGAATGCGCTGATTACGCCTCATGTGGCGGGGAGCAGTCCGGGCTTTATGCCGCGGGCGATGGAACTGGCGGGGGAACAGATTCGACGGATGCAGCGGGGCGAGACGCCGATCAACATTGTGACGGGCGAATACTGAGTACTGGCCATCCCAGCGATCCCGCCTCCGGCGGTGCTGCCAGCACGGGCTACCTCGCCTTCGGCGCGAGACCTCATTTGCTTTGTTTTCAGCGAGTTAGACCCAATCCTGCAATGATGGGGTGCATTTCAAAAGCTTTGGAGGCCCCCCTGTTTTTGTGGGTAAGTGATTGATTTTATTGAATCGAGTACCCGTAATTAACTTGTAAACCCTCGACGTTTTTGCAGGGAAGGTATTGATTCTATTGGAAGAACTCGTGTTTGACCCGGTTCGGGACGGGAAAATCCTTCCTCACAGAGGACGCGGAGCACAGAGAAAAGCCACAGAGAATCCTGGGGTGGTTCTTTTCCATAGGCGCTCGTTGTGTCAGCGTCGGGATTTTGAAAGGGGGAAAGCATGTTTTTATTTCCCATGTTAACCTCGCAGAAGTTGCTGATTCGATGGAGGTTACAGAAGGATTAGTCTCGTAAGTTCTTTAGAATCAGTGAGGGGAATATGGGGTGACTCCCTGATGTGAAATGGAAAGAGGCAGCCGTGGGTGCGGCTGCCTCTTTCTGTATCTCTATTTCCAGTTTAGCAGTTTGAGGGGTAATTCCCGGCAGTGTGCTGGCCGCACGGTGGATTGGTTGTCCAGGCGGACGCGCCTTCGGCGGTGGAAGCTCCAATCCGCAACGTTAGGATGGAGGGGGAGTGCCTGCCGCATGTTGATTCGTGAGCCGTTCCTGATTCGTATACCTGCCGGCTGGTTCCTGATGGGATCGGAGGCCGGCCAGGATGTGGAGCGCCCGGTTCATCGGGTGTGGGTGGATGGCTTTGCCATGGCGGCGACGCAGGTGACGGTGGAGCAGTACGGGCAGTTTCTGGAGGCTACGGGGCATGTGACTCCACCCAAGTGGGGCGATGCGGAGTTTGCCGATCCCCGGCAGCCGGTGGTGGCGGTGTCGTGGTTTGAGGCTGTGGCCTATTGCGAGTGGCTTTCGTTGGTGACGGGCTCTCGGTATCGGCTGCCGACGGAGGCGGAATGGGAGCGGGCAGCGCGAGGCGGCGTGGAGGGGAAGCTGTTTCCGTGGGGCGATGAACAGCCTATGTCGCGGCCGGGGTATGCGGCGCGATGGCAGGCGGGGCCGGAGCCAGTGGGGAAGTCGGAGCCGAATGCGTATGGGTTATTTGAGATGTGCGAGAACGTGCATGAGTGGTGCAGCGACTGGTTCGACGCGGGCTACTATGCGGTGTCGCCGAAGCGGAATCCGCAGGGCCCGGAAGAGGGCAAGAGAAAGGCTTCGCGCGGGGGCTCGTGGCGGCACCAGATCAAGATTGCTCGGTGCTCGGCGCGGTCCAGTATTCCGCCGGAGTTTCAGTATGCGGATTATGGGTTTCGGGTGGTTTGTGATGGGGCGGGGGATGGGTGATGCGCTAGCGCATTTCCCCTAATGGTATAGACCGAAGAGAGAATCTCAACGCAGCTTTTCCGTTGAGAAAAGCTGCGCTTGGTCGAATTCAGAAAGTTCACAGTAATAGGGGAAATGCTCTAATCGCGGCGGCCTTACCCTCCATCGCGGGTGCGGTTCAGGCCTTCCATCACCGGTGCGGCTTCAGTAGGTGACTCTGCGATTGTGTGCTCGTCGGGAATGAGAGGCGCGCTCGCCGCCGAACCTCAATCGTGCCGGGTGGAGGGCTGCGCGGGTATCATGCGCCGGCGCGACAGGCAAAGCCATGCCTTTGCGCCATGGCCGCGGAATTCGGCGGATCGCAACTCGACGATCTCCAGCGCAGACTCGATGGCGAGGGTGACCTCGCGCGCCGAACGGCGCGGTGGACCAACCTCACGGGGCGGACCCTCGGTGCTGCCGATCAAGCTTAGCCACAAGCCCCCTGGCGCCAGTA
>JAJZIF010000409.1:0-689 GCA_021810735.1 Acidobacteriota bacterium | reverse complement strand
CGCCAGTACCGCAGCCACGTGTGCCGCGAACCGCTGCCTCTCGTCTGGTTCATCGAACGCGTGGAAGCAACCGCGGTCGAAGACGAACTGGAAGGGGCCGTCGGGAGGCGGCGCGCCGAGAAAGTCCCATGCAGCAAAGCGGCAGCGCAGGGCGTGGCCTTCCATCTTTGCGTGCGCTCTTTCGACGGCCAGCGGCGAGACATCAACTCCGAGTACGTCGAAACCGTGCTCCGCCATCCAAATCGCATTCGTGCCAGTGCCCGCCCCGATCTCAAGCGCCGGACTTGGCATGACTCCGCCCGAAGTGACGAACTCGACGAGCAGAGGCTCCGGTTGTCCGGTGTCCCATGGTAGATGCCCCGACGCGTAGCTCTCATTCCATGATGAGTGTGGCATGACGATACGAGTTTAGTCGCTTCGCAGCGACTTTGATTGAGTCGCGCTCATATTTCTGAAACCATCCAGGACACCCAGATTCGGCTGATTGAGCCCATTGACGATTACGCGTTATCGAGCATATCTCAGCAGGGACGATTCGAAGATAGAACATCCGTAAGCTCTGAGGGCTGTCGATGCTATTCTCAACAACATGTCTAACCGAGCGAATCTTGAGCTAGCGCTTCAATGCTTCGGCGATCCTCAAAAGTCAAGTCCAAAATTTTCTGTAGATTGATTCTCCTCAGGGTTTG
>JAJZIF010000408.1 GCA_021810735.1 Acidobacteriota bacterium | reverse complement strand
GGAGCATAAGGGCGAGTGGGCGCGGCGGCTGGACCGCCTGGGGGATTTGCTGAGTGGGGAGTGAGGGGTTGGGCGCTCGATTTTAGGAGGATTCAACGCGAAGTCCGCCAAGAGCGCCAAGGGTGATGGGGTGGATATTCATCCCGGTGTGGAGTGGTCGGTGCTTTGCGCCGATATGGTCCCACACTCTCTCCTTGAAAAATGCGAGGAGAAGGTATGGGGCGCCCGGATTGTCCGTCCCACTCAAGCCAACACCGGGCTTGAATGAGCCACCCAGGTTATTTCCGGACAAGTCAAAGTGCCCCGGCGGAGGTTGGTCTGCCGGGGCGACTTGGTGTGTGTAGGGGTGGTGGTTACATCTGGCCGGCCTCAGTGCTCTTGATGAAAGCGGCGACATTGTCGTGGAGCTGCTTGAGGGTGACGGGGTTGACGTAGACCATGTGTCCGGACTTGTAGAAGTGGTAGGAGATGTTTTTCTCAAGCTTTTCGGGGATGTTGAGGTGGTGCTCCTCATACATGGCCGCGAAGAACGGGGTGGCGAGGTCGTAGTATCCGCCGTTGAGCATGACCTTGAGGTTGGGGTTGGTTTTCATGGCGACGGCGAGGTCGGGCATGACGTTCATGGAGAGGCCGGTGTACTTGGAGCCGCCCATGGGTTGCTCGTGGTTCATGTCCCAATTGTGGCCGTTGAAGTTGATGCCGGGCAGATAGGTCAGGCCGGCTCCGAAGTGGAGGTCCTTGCGGACGTAAGAGTTGAAGAGCGAAACATAAGCCGATGAGATGGCTGCGCTTTGGGGGTCATACTCGGCGTATTCGCTCATGGGGTCGATGGTGGGTCCGCTGAAGCGAGTGTCGAGGCGACCGGTGGTTTCGTCGCTGCTCTGCAGGAGCCGTTTTTCAAACTGGAGGCCACCGACGCGGAGGTCGGCGCGGAGCCAGTAGCTGACGGGGATGCTGGTGAACTGCTGGAGTTTTTCTGCATCGGCCTGCTCCTGCGCGGCGGGCAGCTCGGAGCCGAGCGAGAGATCGTGCTGGTAGGTGCCTTGCGCGAAGGCTTCCACCTGCTGGAGCAGCGGCTGGAGGTGCGGGTAGCTGGGCAGCTTTTTGTGGTACCAGGCGGTGGCTGCGTAGGTGGGCAGGGCGAGCCAGTAGGGGCGGTCGTTGCCGGGGTCGAGCTGGGGCTGGTCGACGCCGTCGCCGAAGTTCAGAACTTCAGAGAGAAGGATGACGCCGTTCAGGTCCATGTTGTCGTCGTTCTGGAGGATTTGGGCGAGGACGGCCGAACGGGTGGTGCCGTAGCTCTCACCGAAGAGGTACTTGGGTGAGTTCCAGCGATGGTATTTGGAGACGAAGCGAACGATGAAGCGGGCAAAGGCGTTGGCGTCCTGGTCGACGCCCCAGAAGTCCTTGGGCGCGTCTTTGCCGTAGATGCGGCTGAAGCCCGTGCCGGGTGCATCGATGAAGACGAGGTCGGATGCGTCGAGGAGGCTGTTGTTGTTGTTGATGAGCTCGTAAGGCGCGGCGGGCAAGTGCTGGTCGGTATTGGTGACGACGCGCCGGGGACCGAATGCGCCCATGTGCAGCCAGACGGTGGAACTGCCGGGACCACCGTTATAGAGGAAGGTGATGGGGCGAGTTTCGGGGTTGGCTCCCTGCTTGAAGTAGGCGACGTAGAAGATTTTTGCGGTAGGGGGCGCGTCTTTGGCGTTCTTGGGCGGGTTTTCGCTGCCCGGGAGGGGTTTGCCGTTGTCGCCGTAGAGGTTGTTGTTGATCTGATTGGTGCCGCCGACGGTGATGGTTCCGGCGACGGCGTCGTAGGCGATCTTCTGGCCATTGATGGTGACGGTGCCAGTGGAGTGGCCTGCGTGGTCAAGCGGTGACGTGGCCGCGGGTGCGGGGGCGGCTTTGGCGGTGGTGTCAGCCGCGCGGGCGGGCAGAGCAGATAGCGCTACGGCAGAAACAAGCGAGAGAGAGAGCAGAGATAAGGATTTACGCATAAGCCTCCAAAGGGATGGTGGTCCGCAGAGAGCGGGCTGTGAAACGAAGCCGGAATCCATCCGAGTCAGGCCGGGATGGATTCCGAGGAACCTATCAGCATACACATCCTGTGGGTTGGGTGAACTGCGACGATGCAGCCGGGGTGTGAAGCCGGAGGATGCGCCCGACATGGGGCGATTGCGAATGCAGAGCCGGGACGGGGATCGTGCGGGAAAAATCGCCGCGGCATCCGCTTCGTTATAGAGTAAGCGAACAGGGAGGGAATGGCAGGATGAGGATGCGCCGCTCATGGTGGAAGGCCGCGCTTTTGTGCGTGGGACTGATTGTGGGCGGCGAATGCGTGCTGGAAATGATGGGGCTGGGGCGTCCGATCCTGGTGACGCGGCACAGCCCGGCGAAGTATGAGTTGGTGCCGGACCAGCACATCTGGCGGACCTGGCCGCTGAGCGAAAGCCTGATTGCGAGGGCATGGACGAACCGGTACGGGATGCGTTCGGGGCCGGTGAGGGCGACGAGGCCGCCGCACACGCTGCGGGTGTACCTCCTGGGCGATTCGATGACCTACGGCACGACACAAGTGGACCAGTCAGAGATTTTTGCATCGCTCGTTGAGAAGAAGCTGCCCGCGGTTGTGCATGAGCGGGTACAGGTGCTGGATGGGGCGGCAGGTGGCTGGGCTCCGGCAAACGAGCTGGCTTATCTGCGCGAGCACGGGACGCTGGACGCGAATCGGGTGATCGTGGTGTTGAATGACGGGGATCCGACGCAGGCGGAGGCAGTGGATCCGTATAACGAAGGGATTCCTTCGCTCAGCATTCACCCGGTGTTTGGATACCAGGAGCTGTGGGACAGGGGGCTGGAGCCGTTGATTCGCAGAAAGCTGATGCGGTGGCACCTGATGAGTCCGCCGAGTGCGCCGCCGGGGCAGGCTGGCGACACGGTAAATGAAAATGCGGATGTTCTTGGGGAGAATTTGAAGGTGCTGACCGAGATGCAGAAGTTTGTGGAGGGTTCCGGGGGCAGGATGTCGATTGTGTTCTTGCCGTTTGTGCGGAAGTATTACGGGCCGTACACCCTGGGAGTGGTGAATGAGAGCAGGGACGCGGTGAAGCAGTGGGCGGCGGAACGTGGAGTTCCATTTTTGAATCTGACGCGGGAGCTTGCGCCTTATGGAAACAGCATTCGGCTGCGGGATCATATGCACCTGAATATCGAAGGCAATGCGCTGGTGGCAAAGGCGATTGTGAGCCACTGGGCGCTGCTGGATTCGACGCCCGCCCGGATTGGATTGAAGGCAGCAAAGGCAGCAAAGCGGCGGGGAAGATCGTGACAGGCTGCGATGCTTTCGCGTGAGCGGTGGAGACGGTCATACTGGTAGATATGGCAGATCAGCTTTATCTGAGTCTTTGGTATGCGAATTTTCGATTTTCGGATCTCCCCGCAGCGCTGGAACGGGTGATGCGGCAGTTTGCAACCGTGAGCGGCAATGAGCGGGTGCGGGCGGCGACGGTATATCCGTTGTCGTGGCAGGAGTCGCCGGTTTACCAGCGAATTTATGACGAGAAGGACACGAACGAGGCAGCGGAGCCGGCGCGTGTGATTGCGGAAGCGACGGAGAGGCTGCATGAGGATTACGCCTACGAGTTCGAGATGATGTGGGAGTTGTGGGTGGTCGAGCAGAGTGGAGGGTTGGACGCGGTGTGGAAGAAAGAGCCGCGAGCGGTTCGGGTTACGGGGTTTGGTCCGGATTTCGACGAAGGCGCCTTTGAGCAGAATGGGCAGATTCGGATCGATCTGGGCAGCGACACGCCGTTTCTGCAGGAAGATGTGGACCTGGACGAGCGGAGCGCGCAGTACGTCAAACAGAATGTGCAGAAGCTGGTGGATCTGACAACGGCGATCCAAAAGAATGCCGGGGCGGCGACGCGGCTGCTGTGGTCAGAGAGCGGGGAAAATCTGGCGCAGAAGCTGATTGGGAGGCTGCAAAGCCTGAATTGAAACGGCTTTGCCGCGGGGCTTCGATGAGGCGAAAGCGGACGGGAAATTGCGGGGATGGCTGGAGCATACTAATAGGTAACGGACGTGCACGGGGCAGCTTCGCCTGGGAGTATGCGATGGATGCGGTAAAGCGAAAGGGTAAGACCTGTCTCGGTTCGATGAGCGGCGGGATGACGTCGCTGGTGGTGGCGGCGAGTC
>JAJZIF010000407.1 GCA_021810735.1 Acidobacteriota bacterium | reverse complement strand
ATATCGTCTGAATTCTTCACTCCGCTGCGCGGAGCCTGCCCTGAGCGTAGCCGAAGGGTTCAGAATGACTCCCTTTCACAAATAACTACACCTACTGTCAATCCGCTCTATTCAAAAATACCGAGATCCTTCGCTGTGCTCAGGATGACGGGTCGTTTTGTCACCCCTCTACACTATTAGGAGAAATGCTGTAGCCCCGGATTTGCTGGAACGCTGCGGATCGGGGTTTTCCGCGCACCATTGCGGTTCTGCCGCTTCGAACGCCGCGGAAGGAAGTTCAATTCTGCGGTTCCGCCGTCGCAGCTTCCCGTTCCATTCCCATCAATTCGTTTTCACTCAGCCGGTTGACTTTGCGCAATGAAGGAAACAGCAGCGTCCATATCCCTGTGACCGCAATCGCACCGATGCCGCCGATCACCACCGCCGGCACCGCGCCCCACCATTGCGCGGTCACGCCGCTTTCAAAGCTTCCAAACTCATTGCTGGCTCCAATGAACAGGGCATTCACCGCGCTCACCCGCCCCCGCATTGCCTGCGGCGTGGCGAGCTGCAACATGGAGGCCCGCACAATGATGCTGACCATGTCCGACGCCCCCACGACAAACAAGGCTGCCAGCGACAGCGCCATGTTGCGCGACAGCCCAAACATGATCGTCGCCGCGCCAAACAACACCACGGAAATCAACATGCGAACTCCCGCATGGCGATTCATCGGCCTCCAGGTCATCAGAATGGAGATCGAAAGGGCCCCGAGGGCAGGCGCTGCGCGCAAAATTCCCAGGCCGCTGGGGCCGGAGTGCAGAATGTTCTCGGCGAAGATTGGCAGCAGTGCGACCGCTCCGCCCAGCAGCACCGCGAACAGGTCCAGCGTGGTGACACCTAGCAGCAGCTTTTTGTGCCACATGTAACGGAACCCAGCCAGCAGCGTGTCAACAGAGATCGTCCGCTGTTCCTGTCGCCCAGGCCGCACCGAAAGCGAGGCCAGCAGCAGGAGAAAGGCAACCAGCGTGGCAAACGTGAATGCATAGACGATGGCGCCGCCGGCCATGTGCGTTCCCAGTGGCTCTGGTAGCCAGCTCGCCAGCGGCAGAGTGAACAGCAAACCGCCCAGCGCGGGGCCGATAAAGTTGGCCAATTGAAAGATCGATGCGCCCCATGAGACGGCGTTGACAAAATTGTCCTTCGGGACCAGATGCGGCAGCAGGGCGGAACTCGCAGGCCCGCTGAATGACCGTCCGGTGCCAATCAGGAACAGGACGGTAAACAAAGCTGCCACATGCTGGGTGCCGATCCATGACAAGTAGAACAATGTCCCGGTGCAAAGGCACTGCAGCGAATAACAAATCAGAATGACGTGTCGGCGGTCGTAGCGGTCCGCCGTATGTCCGCTGACCAGCAAGAATAAAATGCCGGGCAGAAACAACGCCAGGCCCGCGTAGCCAAGATCGATGGCTCGATGAGTAATGGCGTAGATCTGCCACGCTACGGCAACGGCCTGCGCCTCCGCGCCAATGATGACCAGCAACCGCGCCAGTTGATACCGGCGAAAATCGCGGGAGTCAAATGCGGCAGCAGCTCGGGGAGGGTCTTGCGGATTCGGCATTCCTTCTATCCTGTCATAGTTTCCTGACGTTATGTCTTCCAAACGATTTGGATCTCGCCGCCGCCCAGGATGCATCGAACTGAACTGCTGACATTGGACGTTCCTGCCCTGGCATTAGCTCCGCATATCCGCATGGCGTGATACTCGATTCAGCTTGGTCGTGAAGCAATAACGTATCAAAAAAGACGGAGAGTTTCACATTGCCTGGATGAGAACTTCGCCGGGATATACTGGTTCGGCGAAGAGTAGAAAAATCAAAAGTTTAAGGAGATTCAAGTGGAATTGAGAGAATCACTGGCAATACTCCCAAATTGCTCGCTCCCGATCGGGGTTACGATGCCAGGCAGAAGATTGTATGCGGGTGGCGCGGCTGTGGTAGCCGTGTTGGCAGCTTTCATTCCGCTCTCTGGCTCGGCGCGTGCGCAATCGGCGCAGACCCAGACCCTGCCAATACCCGGCTACGCGGCGGCGAGAGATGTGCCCGGCGCCAAAGCGCTGCCGGATCCGACAATGACCTATAAGGTTGTTTTCGACATCGGCAAGGCAGCCGCAAAACCTGACGACGTCAATCCAGGCCTCATCACTGTCGCCCGGTATGTCAATACGCTTGCCAAATATGGCGTCCCATCGGACCACCGCGACATCGTAGTCGTGTTCCACCAGGGTGGAACCGAGATCATCCTGAATAACGACGCCTTCAAGGCGCGCAACAATGGCTTGGCGAACCCGAATATCGCTCTCATCCAAAGCCTGAAGAAGGCGGGCGTAGACTTTCGCGTTTGCGGCCAGGCGGTGTTGGGAAAGAAGATCGATCCGAAGACCATCCAACCGGTAATTGAGGTCGATCTCTGGGCCCTAACGACGATCATCGATCTACAGCTTCGCGGCTACGTTCACGCGAGCCTCTAGGCTTTATTACGCGCTCACTTGCTCCAGGCTGACTCGCATGCCGAGATTCAGGATAGATTCCACGTACCCGCCGACTGCTGAAGCCATGCCGGGAATCTGCCGCAGGTCTTTGCCCCACCAGTCGTCGCGCTGCAAAACCGCATCGGTGAGTTTCTGTACGCCGGCGGTCGATCCGTCAAAATGCTGCCACAAATCGGCGAATATCTCCAGCACCGTCCGATCGTCCAGAATGCGGTATTCCTTGCCATCGCGATGTCCGATCAGCGCGCCATCCTGGATGACCGTGCCGCGATAAAAAGTGATCAGCGCAGCCAGCCCGAACGTCAGGCGAACGGGCGCCTCTCCCCGGATCGCAACGTATTGCTCCACCGATGGCAGCACGCGCGCCTTGTACTTCGAAACGGAGTTCAACGAGATGCTCAACAGCGCATGCTGGATAAACGGATTGCTGAAGCGCTCGAACACTGTCGCGGCGAATGCTTCCAACTCATCCTTCGGCAGCGACAGCGTGGGAATCACTTCGTCGTAGATCGCGCGCTTCATAAACCCGCGGATCAGCGGATCCTTCATGCATTCGCCCACGCGATCTTCACCCGCCAGATATGCTGCCAGGGCTGTGGTCGTATGCGCGCCGTTTAAGATGCGCACCTTGCGGTCGCGATAGGGTTTCATGTCATCGGTAAAGATCACGTTGAAGCCCGCTTCCCGCAGAGGCAATTCCTTCGCCAGCGCAGCAGGTCCCTCGATGACCCACAGATGGAAAATTTCGGAAGTATTGAACAGCTTGTCGATGTAGCCGGACTCTTGCCATAGGGCCTGAATCTCGCCACTCGGAAAGCCTGTCACGATGCGATCCACCAGCGTGTTCGCAAATACATTGGCCTTCTCGATCCATTCCACGGTCGTCGGATCGAGATTCCAGTTCGCCGCTGTTTCGAGGACCGTTTTTTTCAGCGTGTCGCCATTCCGCTCAATCAGTTCGCAGGGCAAAATCACAAATCCCCTGGTCACGTCGCCGTGGAATGCCCTGTATCGCTCAGCCAGCAGCAGCGTCAGCTTCGCAGGAAATGACGCGGGCGGCTGATCGCTCTGTTTATCTTCCGCGCGGTAGACAATGCCGGCTTCCGTCGTGTTGGAGACGATATAGCGCAGATCCGGATTGTGCGCGCACCGCAGGTACTCGGCAAATTGCGCGGTTAGATCGATGCCGCGGCTGATCGACGTGAGGATGCTCTTTTCCTCAACCTGCTTGCCGTTCTCCAGCCCGCGTGCCAGGTGAGTATAGGCGCCGTTCTGCTGGTTCAGCTTCTCTACCATTTCCGGCGTGATCGACGACGCCACCACCACGCTGCCGCGGAACAGACCCTTGCGGTTCATGCCGTCCACCATCCAGTCCACGAAACCCCGCAGAAAAACGCCCGCGCCAAATTGCAGCATTTTTTCCGGAAGAAGATGGCCGGTTGCTCCCGGAGCCAGCTCGGGATGGCCGCTGAGAAATTCCGCATTCAAGTGCGGCAAAGTTGCAGCCGTCGAGCTTTCCATGTCCATTGCCTCCTTGAGTCAGCGATGGTAGACGTGACTCCCGTTCGTTCCTGTCGCATTCTCGCGATGCCCGCTCATGCCGCTTGTTGTGCGCGCGACCCGAAATAGCAACCTCCAGCGTATAGCAGAAACCGCCTGAATGAGACGGTCCGAGTTCATGCATCCG
>JAJZIF010000406.1 GCA_021810735.1 Acidobacteriota bacterium | reverse complement strand
CCAGGAATGATACATTCCATCCGTATCGATTAACCCGATGGTGAACTCATCCCTATAGGCGAGAGTTCCGGTTATTTTCTTGCCGGACGCTACTGTAACAGTGACTGTACTCTTTGTGCCTTTGGGATAGAGCATGCGCTCTTCCAGTTGCAGTCCCTGATAGCGCGATGCTACGCCGGCGAGATCTCCGGCAGGTGAGTGGCACGAAGCGCAGCCGCCGGCACCCTGGAAATACTGCTGGCCGGCTGCCGCGTTGCCGGTTTGAAGATCGGCGACCACGACACCGCGGCGTTTTCCATTCTGGGATTGCGCCTGAATTCTCTCCCAATGAATGAATGCGGCCACGCTGGCGACTTCCGACGGAGAGAAATTGAACGATGGCATTCCTTTATCGGGGCGTCCATCGCGCAGTACTTCTGCAATCTTGCTTCCGGCAACATCCTCGGACACCAAGGTAGACTGCGTAAGATCGGGGCCAGTCTCTCCTCCACCGGCGTCGCGGCCATGACAAAATGCGCAGTTCTGCTGGAATATCGAAGCGCCCGCTTCCGCTTGAGGAGAGGCATGAGCCTGCGCTATATTCGGCTTCGAAGGCGAAGGACCGGAAGGAGTTGCGGCGTCTTCACCGGGCAGGCGGTCGCGTCTCGCTCCGGTCGCCGCGGTTGACGTACCCGACTGCCGATTCTGGGCCGAGCTTTGTATAGAGGCCGCGTAGATAGGCAGGCGCCTGGTCTGATAGCAAACGGTTCCAAGGATTGCTGCGAATGCGATGGCTTGCAATTTTTTCATCGTTCTGAATTCCCGCTCCTAGTCAGCCAGAACAGCCGTGTGGTTGAACCGATGTGGATGAGAGATGAAAGAACTGAGCAACTGCTTCCTGAGTACCATCAAAATTTCTTCGGCAGGTCAGTGGTCTGTACCGGATATAGCTGGCTTGGGATGCGAGGCAACGCTGCCATCCGTCATGCCCAACACCCACTTGATTGCTTCAAAATACATCGTACGAATATCCGGATCCTGCCATGCTTCCTCGGTATGGCCCAGCGTGGAATAGAAGACGCGGCCCTTGCCATACATCTTCGACCAGGCCACTGGAAAATCATGATCGGCGCGATGAATGCGTGGATTGTTCGCGTAGTCGAGCTTGCTCGCATCCAGGCTAAGCAGAACGTTCACTTTGCTTCGCGACCAGTCTTTCGGTTGGTAGATTTCGTCGTATTTTACGAAGGCCTTGGGAAAATGGCGAACCGCGGGGAAATCTGGAGCTTCGTTGATGATCGGCGCTTCGAACGTTCCCCACGGATGCTGGTCGAACCAGCCGCCGATCATCTCTCCGTACTCCGGCCAGGTGTAGTTGGTATCGAGCGCGGCGTGAATACCGACAAATCCTTTACCATCGTCATGAATCGCGGAAATCATGTCCTGTTTCTGGCTCGCATCCATGTCGAGTTCGCCGGTCGTACTGGCGAAGACGATCGCATCGAAGTAATCCAGATTTTTTGCATTTCTTCCGAGGGTTTTCTTCGTCAACAGTTCCGTATCCGTGCGCAAGGTCGCATCCCACAGTCCGCTCTGGCGGCCCATAGTGTAGATGGCAACCATGGCAGCCGACACAGAGTCATGTTCAAAGCCCTTGGTCTCACCAATCACCAAAATACGTTTTACATGAACCTGCTTGACGTGCGGCGGCGGGGGCATCTCAAAATTTTCTGTCGCCTGTTGCTGGGCCCGAAGGGTGCGGCCGAAGGCAGCGAAGCAGAAAGCGGCAAGAGAGAGACAGAGGAAGTTACGCATCAATCGCACAAGGCATCTCCTGGTCAGCACATTCTTCCATACAGCACGTCTACACCTGGTCAACCTGACGGATTCCACAAAGATGCATCCCGGCGTGTGGGACGCTTTCCTAAAGTTTCGCGAGTGGCAACAGGACAGCAGAGACCGCGGTCGACGCATCGTACACCGCGGTAGAACGCTCACCCAAAGTCTATCCAGCATCGCTCTCTTTTGGCAACTTACCGTGGCGCGTGTCTGGCGCGACTGCACTTTTGCCCGGTATAGTAACCGGTGGCACAAAACTTCGGTAGAAAAAGTTGCCCATGAAAAATTACACACTCGCTCTCGTCGCGCTCGTCGGCTGCGGTACTCTCTTCGCCGCTCCATTGCAGCACCCCAAAGACCCGGTAGATTATGTCTCGCCCAATATTGGCGGCATCGGCCAACTCCTGACGGCCACGATTCCATACGTGCAGTATCCGCACGGTATGGCACGGCTGGCGCCCATCACTACTCCAGGAATTATGGATCGCTATCTCGCGGACAAAATATACGGCTTCCCCGCCGGGGCTGCGGTCTTGATGGCCTCGACTGGACCCGTGGGAACGCGAGCCGAAGCCTACGCGTCGGACTTCGATCATGATTTTGAGATCGCAACGCCTTATTATTACGAGGCGGATTTGCAGACGTGTGGAATCAAAGCGGAGCTGACGCCGACCCAGGAAGCAGCCTATTACCGGTTCACCTTTCCCGCGAGTGCCCACGGACATTTAGCGCTTACCCTGGGAGACCGCGCGGAAATCAGCGTGACAGGAAACCGGGTGGTGCAGGGGGATGAGCCGGTCGACCGCGAGGGCAGGAAACGCACCGCCCCCGAAAACAAAACGCGGGAATATTTTTATGCGGAATTTTCCAAACCTTTTGACGCGTATCAAACATGGCAGAACGGTAGCCTGACGCACGATGCGAAGCAGACCGGCGATCAAATTGGATTTGTCGCGAACTACACCACGGCGGCGAACGAGCCGATCGAGGTCCGCGTCGGCATCTCGTACATCAGCGTGGAACAAGCGCACCGGAATCTGCGGCGGGAAATTCCTGACTGGAATTTTGAGCAGGTAAAGTCGCAGGCGCGCAACGTTTGGAACCGGGCACTGGGCGCCGTTGCCACGGTCGGTGGGACGGAGCGGCAGCGCACCATCTTCTACACCGCACTGTATCGCTCGCTCGGCCGCATGACCGACATCACGGAAGACGGAAAGTACTGGAGCGGCTATGACGATGCTGTGCATAATTCCGACGGACACGATTTCTATGTCGACGATGGCATGTGGGATACGTTTCGCTCCCTCCACCCGCTGCAGTTGTTGCTGAATGCGAACCAGCAAGAGGACATGATTCGTTCCTACATTCGCATGTATCGGCAGAGTGGCTGGCTGCCTTCGTTTCCGTCGGTGGGCGGCGACCGAGCGGTGATGATCGGCCACCACGCTGACCAGTTGATTCTGGATACCTATGCCAAAGGCTATCGCGATTTTGACGTCAACGCGGCCTACGCAGGCATGCGCAAGAACGCAACCGAGGCCACGATGATTCCGTGGAGTCACGGCCCGCTGACAAGCCTCGACCACGTGTATTTTGACAAAGGTTTCTTTCCCGCGCTGGCCGATGGCGAGACTGAAACTGTGCCGGAGGTGACCCCGGAGCGGCGTCAGGCAGTCTCGGTCACGTTGGAGAGCAGTTATGACGACTGGTGCGTTGCCCAGCTGGCAAAGGCGCTTGGCAAGCAGGCCGACGCGGCGTACTTCACAAAACTCGCGCATAACTATACGAATGTTTTCAACCCGGCAATCGACTTTATGGCCCCCAGGAGCGCGGACGGAAAGTGGGTGGCGAATTTCGATCCGAAACTGGGCGGCGGGCAAGGCGGCCGAGACTACACCACCGAAGTGGATTCCTGGCTCTACACCTTCAGCGTGCAGCACGATGTTGCCGGACTGATTCACCTGATGGGCGGGCGCGATGCTTTCAATGCGAAGCTGGATCGCTTGTTCGTGGAGCAATATAGCGAACCGAAATACCGTTTCCTCAATCAATTTCCCGATGCCACGGGGCTGGTCGGACTCTACGCCCAGGGCAATGAGCCGAGCTATCACATTCCCTATCTCTATGACTTTTCCGGAGAGCCTTGGAAGACGCAGCAGCGTGTGCGGCAATTGATGGACATCTGGTACGGTGACGGGCCGTTGGGCATTCCTGGAGATGATGATGGCGGCGAGACCTCATCCTGGTATGTGTTGAGCGCGATGGGATTCTATCCCGTTGCGCCGGGAAGCCCCGTCTATGAAATTGGCAGTCCGATCTTTGCGAAAACTACCATCCGGATGGGGAATGGGAAGGAATTCACGATCCTCGCAAATCATACTTCGGCGCAGAATAAATACATTCAATCCGCTGTGCTGAACG
>JAJZIF010000405.1 GCA_021810735.1 Acidobacteriota bacterium | reverse complement strand
GTACTGTTCGGCTTCGATCCACTGGAGGAGCCGGACCTGCTGTTGCAAAGCAGCCGATTGGAGAAGCTGCTGAAGGAGATGAAAGCCGAGTACGACGTGATGATTCTGGACTCGGCGCCGATGCTGGCCGTGGCCGATACCCACTCCCTGGTGCCGCTGGTGGACTGCGCGCTCTTTGTTCTGAATGTCGACAATACGCCGATTCGCAGCGCGCGGGAGGCACTGACCATGCTGCAGGATAAGGTGGCGGGTTGCGTGGTGAATCGCATTCAACACCTGAAGAGCGAAGATTACTATCGCAATTCCGGGTACGGCTACGGATACGGATCGAAGCGCAAGGAGAGCTGACATGTTTCGCATGTTCAACCTGTATGTGCCGTCCAGCAAATTGCTCTTGATGGTAGCCGACGCCCTGCTGCTGGCGACGGGATGCTTTCTGTTGTTTCGACCGCTGGCTCCCGCGGACACGCTGGCCGACGCGCAGCTCTATGTCGTAGTCCTGCTGGTTGCCATAGTCGGGATATGGTCGTTTTATTTTTCCGATCTCTACGAGAATGCAACGCTGCGCAGCAAGCAAACGGTTTTGGTGTCAGGCCTGCGCGGGCTGGGATTGAGCGCACTGCTGCTGACGCCGCTGGTCTGGCTGTTGGCGCGCAATCGCCTGACGCACGATCATTTCATCGAGCCTGCGCTGGCATTGATTCTGATTGTGTTGTATCTGCAGCGCCGGGTCTCCGACTGGTGGCAACGCAGAATGAGCAGCGGCGAACGGGTGCTGCTGGTTGGCTCCGGGGTGACGGTGCAGTTGCTGGCCGAACAACTGGCAGGGAAATGCGGCCTGCCGTTGAAGCTGGCGGGAGTTGTGCTCGACCAAAGTCGTCCGCTGCCGCAGGATTTTCGATTTGCCGTGGTGGGGAATGTGGACCGGCTGCGCGACCTGGCCCGTTCGTTCCGTCCGGATCGGATCGTGATCAGCTCCGAGATTGGTGTATCCACGGTGTCGGTGGCCGACTTGCTTGCATTGCGACGCATTGGGATTCGGGTGCAGGACGCGGGGGAGTTGTACGAATCGGTGACCGGCCGTGTTCCTGTCGAGTCGGTCCGGTCGAATGGGCTGGCGTTCGGAGCCGCTCTGGTTCCTACTCCCATGAAGCGCTCGTTCCATCGAGCCGCCAGTTTTGTAGCGGCTGCGATATTGACTGTTTTGTTAGCGCCTATCGGAATGTTGATCGCGATTGCCGTGAAGCTGGAATCCGAAGGGCCAGTCTTCTATACGCAGGAACGCGTTGGCGCGGGCGGGCGCACGTTTCGCGTGATCAAATTCCGCTCCATGCGTCAGGATGCGGAGAGCGCCTCGGGACCGGTCTGGGCTACCACCAAGGATTCGCGGGTGACGCGGGTTGGGGTTGTACTCCGTAAGCTGCGTCTGGACGAACTGCCGCAGGTGATCAACGTGCTGCGCGGCGAGATGTGCCTGGTTGGCCCGCGCCCGGAGAGGCCGCATTTCGTGCGGATGCTCGAAGAGAAAATTACCTACTACGACCTACGGCACTGCATCCCACCGGGGATTACCGGCTGGGCGCAAGTATGCGCGGACTATGGGTCGAATGTAGAGGAATCGCGCACCAAGCTGGAATACGACTTGTTTTACGTCAAGAATGCTTCCCTGCTGTTTGACCTGTTGATACTTTTCAAAACCGTAAAGATTGTCCTGTGCGGGCGTGGGTCTCGCTGATTCCGCCGCTTCCCTGGGGCGCAGATGGTAGTGCCGCGAGGGCAACAAAGGAGAACGATTTGTCACGCATACTACATTTGATCGCGAGTGATTCTGTCGGTGGTCAGGAGAAGCAGCTACTGTATCACGCCCGCGATACACGAGATTCGGGCTATGAAGTAGTCCTAGGAAGCTTTCAAGACGATGGGGAGCCGCCGGAACTTTTGACATACGCCAGTCGCTACGGCATCGAGACGGTCTCCGTTCCAGGCGGAATCCGCCCCGGCCTGGTCGACGATCTGGCGCAATACCTGCGCAGCGGGCAGATCGATCTGCTGTGTACGCATGGATACAAGGCGACCGTTGTGGGTCACTTCGCGGCCAAGCATGCCGACATTCCATGGGTTCCCTTTGTGCGGGATTTCACGGCGGAGACGTGGCAGGTGACTTTGTATGAGCGCCTGGAGCGCAGTCTGCTGACTCGTTGTCCTTGGGTGGTCTGCATTTCTCCGGCACAAGCTCGCGAGTTGGGCCGGATGCGCCGCGGGCGCCGTTCGCCACTGGTGATTCAGAACGCGGTGCTCGCCCCCAGAGAGACAGGTTTGCTGCAAGAGCCGACGCCCAATCGTGAGGAACTGGGATTTTCGGGTCGCTCCTTTGTTTTTGGCGCCGCCGGACGGTTTAGCCGCGAAAAGGGACATCGCTATCTGCTGGACGCGTTTGCGCTGTTGCACCGGATGCTGCCCGGCCAGGCGATGGAACTGGTGCTGTTGGGCGAAGGCCGTGAAGAGACGGCGCTGCGCGCACAGGCGCGGCGACTGGGAATTGAGCAACGAGTCTGTTTTGCCGGTTTTCAGCGTAGAGCCGCGGCGTGGATGAAGGTCATGGATTGCCTGGTGCAGCCGTCGTTGACGGATGGGACGCCCAACTCGGTTCTGGAAGCGATGTTTCTGGGGGTTCCGGTGATCGCGACCAACGTGGGAGGCATTCCCGACGTGATTCAGGACGGCCAGACTGGCCTGCTGGTAGAACCGAGCGCAGCGATTCCCATGGCGGAAGCGATGAAAAAGATGGTGCGTTCCGGAGCTTTGCGCAACCGTCTGGCGTCGGAAGCCAAGTATCGCGTGAAGGAGGATTTCTCTCCCCAGCGTCAGCGGGCGCTGTTGGAAATGCTCTACAGAGCGATGTTAGGGGACGCCTTTTCGATCGAGCTGGAGGAACCGGCGAATGTCGTTGCCTAAGATTTCCGTGATCCTGCCGGTGCGCAATGAAGTTCGCAGCATTGGACGGCTGCTGGATCAACTGGTGCAGCAGGAGTATCCCGTCGATCGCTATGAGATTCTGGTCGCCGACGGACGTTCGAACGACGGAACGCGCGAGGCGGTGGAGTCCAAGGCGAGAGATGCGGCGGTTGCCATCCGAGTGGTGGATAATCCTGGCATGCGTTCCGGCGCCGGACGCAACGCGGGTGTAGCGGCCGCGACCGGAGAAATCATTCTCTTTATCGACGGACATTGTGAAATTCCATCTCCGCGTCTGCTGGCGGACACTGTTCTCTTATTGGAGGAGACCGGGGCGGACTGCTTGTGTCGTCCTCAGCCGCTGATTGCTTTTGCTCCGCAAGGCGTGGGCAGAATCATCGCCGATGCGCGCGCGTCGACTCTGGGCCATGGGCGCGATTCTCTCATCTATGACATGACCCACGCGGGCTTTGTCGATCCCGCGAGTTCCGGCGCGACCTATCGCCGGGCCATCTTTGAAGAGCTGGGCGGGTATGACGAAACTTTCGACGCCTGCGAAGATGTGGAGTTCAATACCCGCGTCGCCGCGGCGGGTCACAAGGCGTACACCGATCCCAGGCTGAGCGTGTATTACGAGCCGCGCAGCAGTTTTCCGGGACTTTTTCGGCAGATGATGCGGTATGGCGTGGGCCGTGTTCGCCTGGCGCGCAAGCATCCGCAGTCCGCTTCGCGCTCACAATGGGCGCCAGCGGTCTTGTTGGCGATACTGGCCGCTGGGATACTCTCGTCGGTCCTTGCCATCGCATGGGAAAACTGGATGTTGGCGATTCCGGCGGTTCCGGCGGCGATGTTCCTGCTGATTATTGTGGCGGCGTCACTCAACCTGGGACGGCGACATGGATGGAAACATGCCGTACTGGGTCCGTTCGCGTATGGCTGTATCTATCTTGGTCTCGGCGCAGGTATGTGGGCCGAGGTGATCGGCATGACGCGCCCTGCGGTGCGCATCTCGAACGCCTCGACCATTCCGCTGGCCGGCGGCTGACGGCTCCAAAAAAACTAGGATCGATTAGAACGAGACAGCGGAGCGGAGCCCGGAGGTAAGGAAATACACGGAGGCGCGACTGGTCGAGAGCTGCGCGCCAGCATGGGTGACAGTCGTGTTATCCACGGGAATGCGGGGAATCGCGAACGGGTTGGTGCGTCGTGTCACGAAGCCGGGGCAGGTTGCGAGCGCCGCGTTGAAGCCCATGGAGCGCACGATGTCCTGAACTCTGCGGTTATACATGCCGTT
>JAJZIF010000404.1 GCA_021810735.1 Acidobacteriota bacterium | reverse complement strand
CGGGAGAAACCACACGCGCGTTATGGCTGCATTTTCGTGGTGCAGTTCCAGGCCGCACTCGGCGGGGTGGTCGATCGAATCGGCGATTGCATCATCAAGTGTGTCCTCGATGAGGCGCCCAACACGCTTTGCCTTCACTGCGGGCGGCAGCGCACCCTCCGCACTGGCAAGGGAAAACCCAGGTCGGGCAGCCACAATCCAATCGGTGAGCGCAAGCAGGCGGGTTGCCTGATGCCAGTGCGCAATGTCGAGCCAACTGTCGGCCCCCAACAGCGTAAACAGAACAGTCGGCTCGGGTACCTCCGCCAGCGAGTCGCGTAGCCGCGCGAGGGTCTCAACCGTGTAATTGGGGCAAGCCGCGTCTTCGCTGGGGTCGCGCGGCGCGTCCAAAAGGGAGGGGACAAAGCGCGCATCCGCCTGCGTGGCCAGCACGGTCATCGCGTAGCGATGTAGGAAATCTGTCGCTGGATATCGCCCTTTCAACGGCTGGCGGCCAACTGGAGCGAACAGGATCCGGTCCAGCGCGAAGCGGTCCGCCGCGGCAGTGGCGATCGCGAGATGCCCGCGATGGGGAGGATCGAAGCTGCCGCCAAAAAAAGCGATGCGCCTCATGCGGTCTCTTTCATCCAATCCTCCCCAGGTCAGCTAGCTTCCGGCATCGCCGCGCGCAGATCGCGAACACGCTCCGCAAGGGCATACTTCAGCGCGTCGATACCCTCGCCGGTGACTGCGGAGATGGCATAGAAATCCAGCTTCATGCGCTTCGACATGGCTTGGAGCTTTCTCAGCTTTTCCGGGTTGGCTACGTCGCATTTGCTGGCAACGACGACGCGCTGCTTTTCATCGAGGCCGTGGCCAAAACTTTTCAACTCGGCCTCAATCACCTGGTAGTCTTCCACAGGATCGGGTCGGCCGCTGCCATCGGAAACGTCGACAATGTGCGCCAGCAACCGGGTTCGCTCAATGTGACGGAGGAATTGCATTCCAAGACCTGCGCCGAGATGTGCGCCTTCAATCAGGCCAGGAATGTCCGCGACGACAAAGCTTTCTTCCTGCGGCCAATCGCCCACGCTCACGACGCCAAGATTCGGTTCCAGGGTGGTGAACGGATAATCGGCAATTTTGGGGCGGGCCGAGGAGATGCGTGCAATCAGCGTGGACTTGCCGACGTTTGGATGTCCGACCAGACCGACATCGGCGAGCAGTTTCAACTCCAGGCGGACTAGCCGCTCCTCGCCGGCGTGGCCGAGTTCGTGCTCGCGCGGCGCCTGATGAGTGGAGGTGGCGAAATGCTGGTTACCGCGGCCACCGCGTCCCCCATGAGCCAGCACAATGCGCTCGTCGGGATGCTGAAAATCGTGAATTAGCTCGCCGGTCGTGTCGTCGTAAACCACAGTGCCCACAGGGACTTTCAGGATGATATCCTCGCCCTCGCGGCCGGAGCAGTTCGAGCCCTCGCCGTGCCGCCCTCGTTCGGCTTTGTGCTCTGGATTGAAACGAAAATGAACCAGCGTGTTGTGGCGCTGGCTAGCTTCGAGGATGACATCGCCCCCGCGCCCGCCATCGCCTCCGGAAGGTCCTCCCCGGGGTACAAATTTTTCGCGGCGAAAGGCCATGCATCCGTTCCCGCCATCCCCGGCCTTCACCTTGATCCTTGCTTGATCGATAAACATGCTCGTGAATAATCTTCCTGCCGCAAGGGAATCGCGGTACCCTCAGTGTAACGCTCATTCGTCAGAGTTCCCGACCGCGACGTACTCCGCACGACGGAGTTCGCCCCTCAGTCATTTGAATTCGCTCGGAAAGATTCCGAGAGTGGCAAAGGCGAGACGCCCACGCCGGAAGCGAAAAGTTGCACGAACTCGGAGATGGTTGAGTTACAGGTTTCCTTGCATTCCTTATCAGTGTCGTCCGACCAGGCATCCTGAATTTGCCTGAACGGGCAGAAGACTTCAGGAGTTTTTCATGCTGCGCTTGGCTCCTCCCCACGGGCGCGCTTTTGGCGTGTTCGGCCTGGTATTCCTTGCCCTGCTGCCACTGGCTTTGCTCTATGGCCAGTCGACTACAGGTGGAATAGACGGTACTGTCTACGATCCGCAACACGCGGTCCTTCCCAATGCGCGTGTGGTTGCCTTGAACGAGGCGACGGGCGCGGAATTTATCGGCTACTCCGACAAGAGTGGCAACTATGCGTTGGCAAACCTACCTCCTGGCACATACTCCGTAGATATTAGTGGTGATGCTTTTACAGCCTTCACCGCAACTCATGTTGTTGTTGAACTGGGACGGCGCACGCCGCTCAATACCACGTTGCAGATCGGTGCGACTGCCAGCACAATTCAAGTGCAAACGATCGTGCCATTTATGCAGGCCACCTATCCCTCGCTTGCGACCAATATTGCGCAGACTGAATTGCAGGACCTGCCTTCCGACAGCCGTCGTTGGAGTAGTTTTGCGTTGTTGACCCCAGGAGTGGTCAGCGACCAGAACGGCAAGGGGTTGTTGAGCTTTCGCGGCATCAGTGTGCTGTTGAATAACAATACGATCGACGGCGCTGACAATAACGAGGCCTTTTTCTCTGAGGAGCGCGGAGGAACCAGCGCGCCGTATTCGATTAGCATCGCTGCGGTCGAACAGTTCCAGGTCAACACTGCGGACTATTCCGCGGAATATGGTCGCGCGGCCGGCGGCGTCATCAATACGGTCACCAAGAGCGGCACGAACAGTCTTCACGGCGAGGCATTTTTCTTTGAGCGCAACAGCAACCTTGCCGCCACCAATCCCTACACAACGCTGACCACCTTCAATAATACCGAGAGCAGTTTCGTCACCAACGCATTCCGGCCGACAGATGTGCGCACGCAGGCAGGATTTGCGGTCGGTGGCCCGATCGTTCGAGACCGGCTGTTCTGGTTTTATTCCCTCGACAACGTCACTCGCAATTTTCCTTCCGTGTCGCGGGTTGGATATCCGACAGCGATTTATGCGCAACCCATTCCCGCGATTCCGACCGGCAATTATCTGGGCTATCCCATTACCTGCTCCAACCTGCCGCCGTACAATGCCAGTGGAAATGGCGGGTCGCAGGGTAGTCCTTTCTATGGCAGCGTATTTCAGTTTGAAGCGACGCAAGGCGCGTGTCAGTTGTATGACAAGCTCGATCTGCCATCGTATCAAGCGTCGGTACGGCAGTACCGACAAGGCTTGCAGTTGATTGATACCCTGACAGGCACGGCTCCGCGCACCGGCCACGAAACGCTCAGCTTTCCTAAGGTCGACTGGCAGGTGAACGATCGCAATCATGCGACCTTTTCCTACAACCGGATGAGGTGGAATTCGCCGAACGGAGTGCAAACTCAAAGTTCCACCCAGTATGGCGTCAATAGCCTTGGGGATGATTATGTCAGCGTGGACTGGGGCATCGCCCGTCTGACCACGTTTCTAACGGAAAATCTGGCCAACGAAATTCGCGTCCAGTTGGGGCGCGAACTGGATCGAAGAACCAGTCCAACCCCCGCCGGCGCGGAAGTGCCGTTGGCACAAAATCAGTTCGGCCTGGCGCCGGAAATCAGCATCGCCGGCGGTTCCTCGGGGGAAGGCATGGTGTTGGGCAATCCGGCCGGTTTGCCGCGCCCGGAATACCCGGATGAACATCGCGCGGAGATCTCCGATACCCTCTCTTGGGTGTTGGGAAACCATACCTTGAAGATTGGCGCGGATTGGGATCGAAACGAAGACCTGCTCGACAATTTGTATGGCGGCGCTGGGACTTATAACTACACTTCTTTTGGCAGTTTCCTGGCGGACTATTATCACGCGGTGGATGGTTTGGGGCCGCCGCATTCCTATTTCGTGAACGCATATGCGGGTTTTTCGCAAAGCTTCGGTCCAGCGGGATTTTTTATCACCACGAATGACTTTGCCGGATTTGCCGACGACGAATGGCGAGCATTCCAACGATTGACGCTGACCGCCGGCGCGCGATACGAATATGAGCGAGTGCCGCGGCCTTTTCTCGTCAATCCACAATTGCCGCAAACCGCAAACTACCCGGACGACCGCAATAACATTGCCCCCCGCGCAGGTGTGGCATGGGACATCTTCGGCAGCGGACATACGGTGCTTCGCGTCGGATATGGGATGTTTTATGGACGGATCGTGAACGCCACGCTGCATTCCGCTCTTACTTCTTCCGGGTCTCTTGCCGCGCAGCGGACCTATCGGTATTCCGCATCCACGGAATTTGGCGCTCCACAATTTC
>JAJZIF010000403.1 GCA_021810735.1 Acidobacteriota bacterium | reverse complement strand
GAATGTGCGGTGTCGGGGCATCCGGCTCGCGAATGTCATACCCTCGCACGGTTCAGAGCCGTGCCAGAAAATAGCTACTTATACCACGGGCTGTTAGGCACGAGGCTAAGCCGCATCGACGATGGATGGGATGGAGGATCTTAAATCACCTGTTGCCAGCGTTGAGTGAGGGTCTTTGCATTACGGAAGACCGCAGATTGACAATTGATTCGCCGAGTTGCGACTTGAGTCTGTGCAGGTGCGGTTTTTGGGAGTCGCACCCCCGGGCGAAAACGTATGTTATGGAGGCTTATGCGTCGGACTGTTCGCTCCTATTCTTCCCGCTGGTCACGCGCCTTTTCTTGGATTCTGGTATGGGTGATTTGCGAGGCTGCCTCACAGATGCCTGCGTGGGCGGCAGTGCGTGGTGGCGCGAAGGCAAATGTGGCAGTGGCGGCCAAGGCCCTGAGGATTGTTTCGGGGATTCACGGTTCGTGGTCCAAGATGCCGGGCGATATTGTTTCACCGCTGATGACGCCGGGCGCCCTGATTGGCAATGGCAGTGTGGGCGTCGCGATTGGTGGGAGTGCGGATCGGCAGGAGTTTTACGTCGGGCGAGATGACTTCTGGAGCGTGCTGCGCGGGCGCATCATGCCGGTGGGGCGGCTGGAGCTGACGGTTCCCGCTCTCGAAGGCGCGACGACGCAGCTGAGGGAAAATATTGGCCCGGCGGATGTGACGGCGAAGTTTGCGCGAGACGGCTACGCATTGCAGTCGCGTGCATGGGTGGCTGATGGGCGGAACATATTTGCTGTGGAGCTAAAGAATCCCGGTAATCATGCTTTATCGGTAAGGGCCGCACTACTGGATGGTTTTGGCCGCAAGGACCTGGCGACCTTGAGTGGAACCGCGGATGGCGTGCATTGGCTCAGGGTATCGCCGGAGGCCGTGCATGCGACGATTGGCGGGTCGCAGCGCGGGAGTGCGGCGGCTTCGAACGTCAGCATTCGATCGGTAGATGTATTTGCGAGCGATGCAGCGCATGGGGCGGCGAGGAAGCCGCTGTACGCATGGCAATCGAAGACGGCGTTGGCCGGAGGCGATGCGCGAGGGGTCTATTCCTGTGGCGACATCGTCATGCCGATGCAGAGATTCACAGTGCGTGCTGCTGTGAATGTGGACGGTGCGGATGGAGCAGGCGTGATTTTCTCGGCGATGGTGGGGCATCGCTGGATGAAACAAAGAGTCGACCCAGCGGATCCGCTGGGAAATCTACGAGGGCACGATTTGCCGAGAGCGCAGGGAGCGGCGGCGGGGCTGGCGATTTATCTTTCGCACGGCCGGCTGGCGGCCAACCTGAACGGGAGCGTTGTGACGGCGGCGCAGGCTTTCCCGCTCCATCAATGGGTAAACATTGCCGTGGCTTACGATGGCGAGCGTCTGGTTCTGCTGGAGAATGGCAAGCAGGTTGGGGAGACGACGCAGTTTCCGGCCGCGGCGCAGGTGATGGGACCGCGGTGGGAGTGGGCTGCGACGCATCCGGGCGACAAGAAGGTTCCGCATGACGGCATTGGCCCAGAAGGCGTGCTGGCCATGCGCGTGATCGGATCGCAGGTTTCGACGCAGGACGGGGAGATGCATTTTATTGTTCCCGCCGGTGGCCGTGTCGTTGTTTTGGTAGCTGCCATGGACAACCGCGATACGCCGGGATACTTTGACGCGGCCATCTCTGATCTGAGGGATGCGGACTTGCAGAGTGTTGCGTCAAGCTGGTCCCGTCATCTGGCCTGGTGGCGGAAATTCTGGTCAAGGTCATACGTGGAGATACCGGATAAGAAAGTCCAGTCATGGTGGTACGGGTCTCTATATGTGCTGGCATCGTGCAGTCGGCCAGGCAATGTACCTCCGGGACTGTGGGGCAACTGGATTACTTCGACCCATATGGCGTGGCAGGGCGATTACACGCTGGACTATAACTACGAGGCTCCGTTCTGGGCAGCGTATCCGACGAATCATGTGAGCCTGGCAGATCCGTATGATGCTCCGCTGCTGGCATGGATGAAGCGTGGACGCGGGCTGGCGGAAAAGCTTCACGAACAGGGATTGCTATATTACACGCACCTGGCTCCATCGCCGGGGTGGAGCGCGGATAACTTCCGGGCGCTCGACCAAAAGAGCGATGCTCTGTTTGCGGCAACGAATTGCGTTCAGCGGTGGCGCTATACGCACAGTGCTGCCTATGCACGAAAAGTGTGGCCGTTCCTGACGGGGATTGCGGACTTTTGGGATCACGATCTAAAGCTGGTGCACGGACGCTATGCGGACCCCAACGACGCCGCAGACGAGCATCTTTGGGGTCCGGTGCATAACGTGAACCCGGCGACGACGATCGGCTTTTTGAAGATGCTGTATCCGGCGCTGACGGACATGAGCGAGCAGTTGCACCGGGGTGAGAATATGCGCGCAACGTGGCGGCACATCGATTCGCACCTGAGCAGCCTTCCGCTCGCTCCGGCAGACAGCGTGGCAGCGATTCGGCAGGCTGTGGCCAAGCCAATTCCACCGCAGCAGATGGTGATCCTGCAAAGCGAGAAGGGCATGCAGTGGGTGAACATCAGCAGGGGAGATCGTTTTTCGGCGAATCCGCCGGTGCGGCCCGTGGGTTCTTCGGCGGGGATGATTTCGTTGCAGGCGGTGTTTCCGGCCTGGAGCATTGGACTGGAGAGCAGCGCGGCGCTGCGCCGGGCAGCTTTGAATACGGTCAAGTATTCGCAGTTGTGGTACGACAATAACGATACGTCGAGCTACTATCCAGCAGCCGCGGATGCTGGGTACAATCCGGAGTCAATTCTCAAACACCTGAACCTGCTCGTGACGCAGATCGGGTATCCGAATTTTGCTTATGCGATGCCGGCAGGCGGTGTGGAGAATGAAGCGACGGTTCCGACGACGATTGCCGCTATGCTGCTGCAGAGCTATCAGAAGGATATTCACGTGTTTGCCAACTGGCCGAAGGATGAGGATGCATCGTTCGGCGATCTTCTGGCAGTGGGGGACTTTCTGGTTTCAAGCATGCTGACGGATGGCCATGTTCGATATGTGCGGATCACGAGTCGGCGTGGCGGGTTGTGCCGGTTGGCGAATCCATGGGGCGCCGGCCAGACCGTGCGAGTGCGCGAGACGGGCAGGAAACCGGTGGTGCTGCATGGGGCAGTATTGAAAGTGGCTACGCGCGCCGGAGAACGGCTCGAGTTTGAGCCGATGCTTAAGTGAGAAGAAAAAAGCAGCGCTGGCAGGGCTTGAGCCATGGCGGCGTTGCTAAGATGGCTTCGCACTTTAGTCCGTCGCGGCGGAAAGATTGTATGCATACGCGGGCAGGCATGAGAAAGTACGATGCATTAGAGGTCCGCTGAACGGGAAGTGGCCTGCTCCATAGAATTCGCACACTGACGATACGAATTATCCCGTGAAAGGGTGCCGAGGCCTCTTCGTTCTCGGAGAGTGGTTCGCCAATCGACCCCAGCGAGGCAAGTTCAAAAGCGCACCTCTTCGGCGCGGATAATGTTGTGTCTCCATTTTCGTATGCCTCAATGGGTGGCACATATCCAGTGACTTCCCGGGAGCCTGGTTCGAGAATGGCTGGCAGAATTGAGTGGAATCAGCAGTTGCCACATGAACCGGAGGCACCGTTGGTTCGCGATGTCTCTGCTTCAACCCATCCGTGAAGTTTCATCAGATTCCCGTCAGTGCCTTGAAGAGGCTTTGGACGGTCGGAAAATGAATAGTGAGTTCTGTGGATTCCTATATTTGAGAACTGATAACCCAAAGGTCGCAGGTTCAAATCCTGCCCCCGCAACCATTTAGGGAATCCCAACCCATTTCCCAACCCATCAGAATCGGGCGCGCGAGGCGCCCGATTTCGTTTTTGGAGGGGTTAGCGGGAGGACTTTCGCACCAGGGTTTTCCGGACCGCGAGGCTGTGGGCTTGACGCCGGTTCTCCATCGGTGGGCCACCATATTTTGGGGTGGTGGAGATGTCGGCATGGCGCGGGAGCATCTGCTGCGTGTCGATCGGCGTCCCGGCTCCGCTGAGAAGAGACCGGTAGGTATGCCGAAATGTATGCCAGCCGATGCTTCCGAAGCCCTTTTCCGTAGCGAGCCGGTGACGCGCGTCGTGGACGGGAATGGTGTGAGTTTTCACCCCACCTCGTTCGGCATTTTTGCAAGCTACTCCAGGATCAGCGTTGCATTCCGGACAGGCGAGCAGACACCAACCGGTGCGG
>JAJZIF010000402.1 GCA_021810735.1 Acidobacteriota bacterium | reverse complement strand
AGTCATGACCGGGCCGCAGCGCCATACCTGCAGCGACCAGCAGGGCCTCGTGTCCCGCGCCGGAAATCTGAAAGAAAACCTTTTGCTGCCGCTTGAGCAGGATCTCGCGATCGTCCAGCCGGCGAGACATATACATCAGGCGATACATGCGCAGCATCTGATCGGAAGAAAGCGAGCGAGAATCCGTGGGTAGGACTTCTGCGGGCAGGGTCTGGGTTTGCGCCATCGGTAGGATCCTCTAAGCTCCGAACAGGTCGATTCGGAACCCAATCTGTAACCGGGTATTGTAGCGGCTTGTCTCTGCGTCTGTCAGCCGCTAAGGCGATGCAAAAATCTGCCGGTCCGGCAGTCACCTCCCGATGGTTACCTCCGGCGTCCTTGGAGAAAAACCTTTGCGAGGAGCGCGGACGGGGTTGCCAGAAACGTGCCTGAGAATGTATGGATGTAGGAGCGGCTATAACGCAGCAATCCACTGACCTGCGGTGTCGCCGTCGTATAATCGGCAGTTTTCTATCATGAACGGTTTGCACGTACCGATATATCTGTTTCCACTGCCCGGCATTTACCCCTAAGTGATGCGCAAAACGCGTTCTTCGAGCGCGTCTACAGGTGCGGCACGCACTGCCGGGGATGTGTGTGTGGCGAGTTATTAGTTTTGGAGGCAATTGAATGCACGTTTTCACTATGGCTGCGACTTATCTATGGCAGATCGCACCGGAAGCAGCCAATGATTCTGACCAACTGTTTCTTTGGATCGCGCTGGGCGTCGGCGTTCTGGGACTGCTCGCCGCGCTGATGTTCGCCCGATCTGTGCTTGCCTCGGACGCGGGAACACCGGAGATGCGGGCCATCTCCGATGCCATCCGCGAAGGCGCCGAAGCTTTCATGAAGCGGCAGTACGGTACCATCGCCGTTCTCGCGATTGTCATCGCCGTTCTCCTCTATGTCGGATACCACCTTTACGCCCGCACCGCCCCTTATGCGGCCATGACCGTCATCAGCTTCCTGATTGGAGCGATCTGCTCCGGCTTTGCCGGTTATACCGGAATGTACGTTTCCATTCGGGCCAATATCCGGACGGCCAGTGCGGCGCGGACAAGCCTGGATCGGGCCATTCAGTCGGCGTTGCGCGGGGGCGCTGTCACCGGGTTGATCGTCGTCTCTCTTGCGCTGCTCGGTTTGGGAATCCTGTTTCTGGCGTTCGGAGGATTGCACCATCCGCAGGAGGTGCCATACAGGCTGGTAGGTTTCGGGTTTGGGGCTTCCCTGGTGGCGCTGTTTGCGCAGCTCGGCGGAGGGATCTACACCAAAGCTGCCGACGTAGGAGCGGACCTGGTCGGAAAAGTGGAAGCCGGTATTCCGGAAGATGATCCACGGAACCCGGCCGTCATCGCCGACCTGGTGGGCGACAACGTGGGAGACTGTGCGGGCCGTGGCGCGGACATCTTTGAGTCCACGGCGGCAGAAAGCGTCGGCGCCATGATCCTGGGCGCGGCGCTGTATCCGGTCTTCGGAATGCGGGGCGTTTTATTCCCGCTGATTGTGCATGCCATCAACCTGATTGCCAGCACAGTAGGCGTGATGGTTGTCCGCAGCAGAGAAGACGAAGAGCCGATGCACGCCCTAAATCGCGGCTACTACATCACCACGGTCCTCGCAATGCTAGGGTTTGCGGGCGCGGTCTACACCATGCTGGGCGCTCGCTGGTGGTTGTTTGGCTGCGGCATCATCGGCATGTTGACCTCTTTTCTATTTGTCCGCATTACCGAGTACTACACGGAGTCCCGGTACCGCCCGGTCCAGTCGATCGCACGGGCGTCCCTGACCGGACCGGCGACGAACATCATCAGCGGCCTGGCGGTTGGCATGGAGACACCGGCCATGCCGGTGCTGGTGATCAGCGCGGCCCTGTTGCTGAGCTACTACTTCGGTGTTGTTGGATTGGCGGACGCCCACATCGCAAATTACGCCAAAGGAATCTACGGTACAGCCATCGCCACCATGGGAATGATGTCCTCCGCTGCTTACATTCTGGCGATGGATACCTTCGGGCCGATCACCGATAATGCCGGCGGCATCATTGAAATGTCCAACCAGCCGGAAAATATTCGCGAACGCACGGACAAGCTGGATGCGGCGGGCAATACGACCAAAGCGCTGACCAAGGGATACGCCATCGGCTCGGCTGCGCTGGCCGCCTTTCTGCTCTTCTCTGCGTATCTTGAGGAGATTCGCAAT
Organism: Acidobacteriota bacterium; assembly: GCA_021810735.1. The sequence goes on along the minus strand of JAJZIF010000402.1, from coordinate 2,029 downwards.
GTGGTCGCCGAGCGCGTGCATGCCGCATCCGGTTACATGCCAGCCGGATGGACGTTCAACAATGTGAACCTGGCAAGCATTCCGGTGTTTGTGGGCGCGTTGCTAGGCGCCGCTCTAGTGTATTTGTTCTCCTCGCTGGCGATTCAGGCTGTGGGGCGCACCGCGCAGTATGTCATTCAGGATGTACGAGCCCAGTTCAAGGAAAATCCTGGAATTATGAAGGGGACCAGCAAGCCGGACTACGGGCGGTGCGTCTCCATCGTGACCAAAGCTGCGCTGAAGGAGATGGTGCTTCCGGGCCTGCTGGTTGTCGGGCTGCCGATCGCAGTCGGGATCATCTTCCGCCGTTTCAGCGACACGTTCCGTACGTCGTCAGGCATCGATATGCCGTCTATTAACGGAGTTCCCATCAACCTTAGCGGCGCCGAAGCAGTGGCGGCGCTGCTGATGGTAGGAACGATCACCGGCATTCTAATGGCGATGCTGATGAACAATGGCGGAGGAGCGTGGGACAACGCGAAAAAGTTCATCGAAACGGGCCAGTATGGCGGCAAACGTTCCGAAGCCCATAAAGCATCTGTGGTGGGCGACACAGTCGGCGATCCGTTTAAGGACACCGCTGGGCCGTCTCTGCACGTTTTGATCAAGCTGCTCGCGACCATCACACTCGTGCTCGCGCCGCTCTTCCTCTAGCGTTTTTCGTTATGATTGTCAGAGGCTGCTCCTGATCGGGCAGCCTCTCGCTTTTCCAGGAATCCGGCAGATTCCGAGTTATTGTCCCTAGCTTTTCTTTTACGGCCATTGCGCAATGCCGCTGAATTTCAATCTGGAGTTCTGAATGCTGCATTCATTTTTTTCATCTGGTTGGCGCGTTTTGTATCCCCTCGGTATTCCCCACGAACGCATGATCGACCGCATGAGCGATGCCTGGTCCAACGACGTCGTCGTGCTGGTCAGCGATAAGCTGCCAAAGTTTGTCGTAATTCTCATCGTTGCGTTCATCCTGTACCGGCTGATCCTTATCGCCACGCACAGGCTCCGCTGGCTGGCCAAGAAAGATGTCATTGTCAAGACGTCCCGCTCCGCGCAACTGAATACGCTGGCAAGCGTAGTTGAAACCGCGGGTCTGGGACTGATCGCCTTTATCGCGATCATCCACACCCTGGAAATTTTCAACATCAACGTGGCGCCGCTCCTCGCATCCGCCGGGGTAGCCGGACTGGCCATCGGTTTTGGCGCGCAGACGATCGTGCACGATGTCATCAATGGAATGCTCATCCTGGTAGAAAACCAGTTCAATCTGGGAGACCTGATAAAGGCAGCTGGATTCCTGGGAAACGTGGAGCAAATGACGCTGCGCAAAACAGTGTTGCGCGATGGCGGCAACGGCACCCTTTACATCATTCCCAACAGCCAGATCACGACCGTCTCCAACTACTCACGCGACTGGTCGATGATGCAGATCAACGTTTCCGTCGATTATCGCGAAGAAGTTGATAAGGTACTCGCTCTTTTGAAAGATGTGGCGCAGCAGATCGTAAAAGAAGAACAGTTCGCCGGAGCCGTGATGGCCGATCCGACCGTCCTTGGAGTGGATAGCATCAAAGGCTCGGAAGTGATCTATCCAGTTTTGTTCCGCACCAAGGCCAACATGCAGTGGGACCTGTCGCGAGAGTACCGCCGCCGTGTGAAAATAGCTTTCGAGCAGCGGCACATTCTGCCCGGCGATCCGCTGCGTGTGTTTCGGTATCCGGATGAAGAGCACAAACCTGCACAGTAGTGCAGCCTGGCAGGTTGGAACGCGTTCGCATTTTTAGCGGAACGAAGAACGACTTTTTCAGCGTTGCAGAAATTCAACCAGTAGCTCCGGCTCAAATACAGGCGGCTGGCAAGAGGTGCCCCTGCATACCACGGCGAAGCTGCGGCCATTTGCAAGCTCCGCCAGATGTGGCAGAGTTTCGGCCAGCATGGGCGGCAGCTCGCGCCGCTCGATGATCGCCTGCGGCAGGCGCAGGACAGTTTTATCAAC
>JAJZIF010000401.1 GCA_021810735.1 Acidobacteriota bacterium | reverse complement strand
GAGTTGCAGACGCCGGTGGCGATGGAAAAGGGTCTGCGTTTCGCGATTCGCGAAGGCGGCCGTACGGTCGGTGCCGGAGCCATCTCGGAGATTCTGGCGTAAAACAGGTTGCGTGCGCGCCGGAGCGCTCGATGGCGCTTCGGGGCGGAGAAACAATGCTGTGCGGCAGCGGGGTCGGCCCGCTCCGCACGGGAAAATCAGGAAAGAATCCGGCGGTACGGCCGAGATGGGTCGTTGAGGCTGGAATTCGGTTAGGATGAAGAGATGCGAGAGATTGTGACATTGCAGTGCACCGAGTGCAAGGAGCGCAACTACACGACGACGAAGAACAAGAAGACGACCACGGGCCGTCTGGAGTTCTCGAAGTTCTGCAAGCGCTGCCGCACACACAAGGCACATCGGGAAACGAAGTAAGACGGTTTTGGCGGTCGGTTGTCAGAAGCCGGAGGCACGCTGACAGCCGACCGCTGTTACAGGGGCGTAAGCTCAACGGTTAAACTGTCGGTCTCCAAAACCGAACTTGGGGGTTCGAATCCCTCCGCCCCTGCCAGTTGTTTCAGATCGGGAAAGATGCGTGCGCTGGCCGGATTTGGCCGAGTGTGCAAACGTTGGAAAGTTACAGGAAGTCGGATCAGTATGGCAAAGACAGCGGCAATAACCGAAGGTAGCTCCGGGGAATCGAAAGTAGCGGCAGTGACGGGCACGGTAGAGCGGTTCCGCGGATTTCTGGGCGATGTCCGCTCGGAGATGCGCAAGGTGGTCGCGCCCTCGCGCAAGGAAGTGCAGACGACAACGGTCGTTGTGCTGGCTGTGGTCTTCTTTTTTGCGGCGTACTTTTATGTGACGGACAGCGTATTTTCCTATGTACTGAAGCAGATTATGGATCGGCTGGTCGGCTCCTGATCCGGAGTGAAATCACGGCCACGGCCGAAGACGAGATGAGAGTAGAGATGGAAGAGAATCTGGAACCTGGCGTCGAACCGGGAAACGAAAGCGCCGAAGCGCCGCGGAATCCAAATTTCCGCTGGTACATTCTGCATGCTTATTCCGGCTTTGAGCGTAAAGTCAAGGAGTCGCTTGAAAGCCGTATTCAGGCTTTTGGCCTGGAGAGCCGTTTTGGCCAGATTATCGTTCCGACCGAGCAGGTGACCGAGACGCTGAACGGCAAGAAGCGTACGGTGGAGCGGGTTTTCATCCCCGGCTATGTGTTGATTGAGATGGAGCTGGATAATCAGATCTGGCACATCATCAAGGAAACGCCGAAGGTGACGGGATTTTTGGGCACCGGCGACAAGCCTGTGGCGCTGACCGTGGAAGAGATCGGCTCTCTGCTGAATCGCTCCAGCGAAGCGCGCGAGAAGCCCCGGCAGAAGATCAAGTTTGAGAAGAACGAGTCCGTGCGGATTACCGACGGGCCGTTTGCCAACTTCAATGGTGTGGTGGATGAGGTCAACGAAGATCGCGAGACGCTGAAGGTGATGGTGACGATCTTTGGCCGTTCGACGCCGGTTGAGCTGGAGTTTGGCAAAGTCGAGAAGATTGAGTAGGGCTGCTTCCAGCCATTAGCTTTCAGCTTCTAGCCCGGAATCTCCCTGGCGGACCCGGGTTGCAAGCGAACGCAGGAAGCCGTTTTACCAAAATTTGAACCCTCCGGCTGGTGGCTGAGACCAGGAGCCAATTGCCGGATCCCAAAGGAATTGAAGCATGGCACCCCCGAAGAAGATTACCGGATACGTGAAGTTGCAGATTGAAGCGGGCAAGGCAACGCCTGCTCCGCCGGTCGGTCCCGCACTTGGTCAGGCGCAGGTCAACATCATGGAGTTCTGCAAGCAGTTCAACGCGCGCACGCAAACCAAAGAGATGGCGGGTTTCATGATCCCCGTCGTCATCACTGTCTACGCGGACCGTACGTTCACCTTTGTCACCAAGACTCCGCCGGCCTCCAACCTGTTATTGCGCGCCGCTGGCGTGGCGAAAGGCGCAGGCACCCCGAACAAGGACAAGGTGGGCAAGGTGACTGAAAAGCAGGTGCGTGAGATCGCCGAGCAGAAGATGCCGGACCTGAATGCTGCATCGATCGACGCGGCCGTCAAGAGCATCAAGGGAACGGCGCGCTCGATGGGTATCGAAGTGGTGGCGTAAGCGCGGCGCGAAGCAGTTTGTATTCACGAAACGGCCTTCCCGCTCAGGAGGGTCGTTTTTGCTTCCGGCGCAAAGAGCGGCGCGAGCACACAGCCAGACGGAGACCTGGCGGGAATCCGAGAAGACGGAAGAGGATAGTATGGATTACGCCTTGTCGCGCCGCATGGGCCAGATGCGCCCGTCTGCCGTTCGGCAGATTTTGAAGGTGACCGAGCAGCCGGAGATGATTTCGTTTGCCGGAGGGTTGCCGGCGCCCGAGTGCTTTCCGGTGGCAGAAATCGCGCAATGCGCTCAGCGAGTCCTCGGGGAAGCCGGACCGCAGGCGCTGCAATATGCTGTCACGGAAGGATTTGGCCCTCTGCGCGAGAAGTTTGCCGCGGAGATGCAAAGCCGCGGCGTCGCCTGTGCTGCGGAGAATATTCTCATCACGAGTGGTTCCCAGCAGGCTCTGGACCTGATCGCAAAGGTTCTTCTCGATCCCGGCGACTGCGTTCTGACCGAAAGCCCGACGTATCTGGCCGCGATTCAGGCCTTCCAGTCCTACGAAGCACGCTTTGTCTCCGTCCGCATGGATGAGTGGGGCCTGGTTCCGGAGGCTCTGGAAGAGGCGATTCGCCGGGAACGCCCGAAGCTGCTCTATGTGATTCCCAACTTCCAGAATCCGTCCGGCATCACGCTTGCCGTTGAACGTCGGCGCGCCATCTATGATCTGGCTCTCCGCCATCGCATTGTCATCGTTGAGGATGATCCTTATGGAAAGCTTCGCTATCGGGGAACGGAGATTCCACCCATCGCTGCAATGGATCAAGAGGGCATCGTTCTCTACATCAGCACCGTCTCCAAGACCATCACGCCCGGGCTTCGCGTGGGCTGGGTTGCCGGGCATCCGACCCTGCTGCGCAGCCTGGTGATTGCCAAGCAGGCGGCAGATCTGCATACATCGAATCTCGATCAGCGGATTGTGGATCGCTATCTGGGCGATTTTGACGGAGAGGCGCATATCGGCAAGATCCGCACGCTTTATGGCGTGCGCTTTGCGCTGATGGAGCAGTGTCTGACCGAGGCGATGCCAGACGGATATTCCTGGACGCATCCGGACGGCGGCATGTTCCTGTGGGTGAGCGCACCGGAGGGAGTCGATGCCGGGGCGATGCTGCTGCAGGCAATCGAGCGGAAAGTGGTGTTTGTGCCGGGCCGGGATTTCTTCCCGGATAGTTCCGACTGCCGACACTTCCGGCTGAATTTCTCCAACGCAACCGAAGAGAAGATTCGAGTGGGGATTACGCGGTTGGCCGAGGTGGCCAGGCTGGCGCTGCAGGGAGTCGGTGGATAATCTGCTTGCGCGGAGAAGGCGTGACCGCCGAACGGACGCATCAAAAGATGCGCAGCTCCGGCAGTCCTCACTGTGTGCCTGAAACCAGCATTGAGTTCGGTAAGGTAAGATAGATACGTGCCGCGCGGGGCGACCTCAAAGATCAAACCCTGTTTGGCTGGCTGGTTTCTGCGGTGTTTCCATAGCCGCTCGCCCTTTCCAGAGCGTCTTCCCTGTAAGCAGTGTGAGCGAAACGCTCTCGCGCCGATCTCTGTCCTGTGGATTCAAACTGACCCACTACCCATTCTCAAAGAAGGTGGAGAACCACGGACATGCGGTTTCGCTCTATTTCGCCTATTAACTTCTGCCGGGTGCATCAAACGCTGCGCGTCACGCCAGCGATGGAAGCGGGCCTCTTCGATCACGTGTGGAGCGTTGAGGAATTGGTTTCGCTCATGCCGGAGCCGGTAGCAAAGAAGCGCGGCCCGTACAAACGCTCAAAGCCCGAGTAGCGGATGATTGAAGATTTTGTTGCGCTTGTGGAACGGAAGCCGATTTTGGGTGGATTGTGTGTTTCAGTCTAGGAAATCGCATAAAGCTTACCTGTAAACTAGTCTCTTGAGAGAACATAGAAACAGCAGAATATCTGCTCAAAGGCAGGTGGGGGGAACATGTCGGTATACGCAATTTGGAACAACAAGGGCGGGGTCGGGAAAAGCTATCTAAGAACCTGTCCAGAAACTAGCGAAGGAACCTTGGAAGGAATATGCGGAGAGAGCTTGGGTGGATAGGGTAGGTGCATGTACCCGAGCGATTTGACCGAC
>JAJZIF010000400.1 GCA_021810735.1 Acidobacteriota bacterium | reverse complement strand
CCGCAGTGGAAGAACCCGGCAAGGCGCAACAGGAGCTTGATTTCGGCCAATGGCAGGCGACGATCTCCTTCGGTTTTCCGCAGCCGGACGGGCGCCGTCCACCGGGCACGCCGGACTTTCACGGCCGCGCATTGGTGGCGCAACTTGGCCCCAATGAATTCCTCGTTGCCGGCATTGACGCCCGGGTCTCTTTCCACCTGCCCTCTCGTCTGGCTGGCCAGCGCATGAATATTCTTCAGGCCGTGCAAGGGACTTATGTCGACGGAAAATGGGAGCCGCTTAGAATCTGGAACGGAGATCAGACGGATCGCGGGCTGAACTTCAAACACGGTGGCGAGGTGATTCACGTCAGCCTGGCAAAATTCTAACGCACCGGAAATCAGAACGAAGTAACGATCCGGATCGCAACGGACCGCTCCCTCGGCCCATGCGAATTTGAGAACGAGGCGCATCCGTCCGAGGCTTCGCTGGCCGGTAACAAATTGACATCGCGATCAACGCGCTGGCGTAGGAATCCCCGAAATTTCAACCGTGCCTGAACCGTGCTTGATTTGTGCTTGATTCGGCCTCTCGCGGCACCCGCAAGAGACGGATTCTATTGGGCCAATCATCAAAATCGGCATCTTTGTCCGGCAGCGACTTGACAGCAAAATCGAGGTGCTTTTACTGTGGAAACGATTTGCTGTATTCGGTTTCAAAACACCCGAAACCGAATATAGAAATCTTCCATCTCTATGCGGGCTCGTCTGACCTAGCGAATGGCGCCACGCCTTCGCTAAAACGATGGCGAAAGTTCAAATAAGCATCCGGGAAGGATGACATCTATGCTCCCCAATAATCTGAAAAATCTGAATTCGAGGCGAATGAAGCAACAGTTTCCTATTGTTTTAGGCGTGGCGCTACTCATGGTGGCGTCCTTCACAACTCGCACCGCGCATGCACAGCAGGATGCCGGCGCAATCACCGGTCTGGTGCAAGACAACACCGGCGCGATCATACCCGGTGCCGATGTCACACTGACGAACAACGACACGGGTCTGGTGCTGAACGCGAAAAGTAACGACAGCGGCATCTACACTTTTTCGCCGATCCGCATTGGAAATTACACGGTCAGCGCCTCCGCTCCCGGTTTTGAAAAGACCACCCAGCAAAATATCCATATCGATCTGCAAGAAAAATTGAATGTGCCGCTCAAGCTGACGCCGGGCGCCGTATCGCAAACGGTAACAGTGACGACCGCCCCGCCGCTTCTGCAGACGCAGAGCGGCTCCATTGGCCAGGTGATCACGACGCATGTGATCAAAACGGTGCCGCTGAGTTCGCAAAACTGGGTATACATTGCACAACTCGCCACAGGTGTCGCACCCAATCCAGGAGATCGAGTTTCGGGCAGCGGCGGTTTCAACGCGAATGGACAAAACTCTTCGCAGAACAACTTCATTCTGGACGGCGTGGACAACAACGTAAACGTGGTTGATTTCGCCAACGGCTCCAGCTTCGTAGCGCTGCCGCCGCCCGATGCATTGGCGGAATTCAAGATTCAGACCAGCAATTACAGCGCGGAATTTGGCCACTCGGCCGGATCTGTGTTGAATGCCAGTATCAAGAGCGGAACCAACCAAATCCACGGAGATTTGTGGGAGTACTTCCGCAACCAGGCTTTAGATGCGACCGATTTTGGCACCAGGGTAAAACCGACGTTCAATCAGAACCAATTTGGGGCGACACTTGGATTTCCAATCATAAAGAACCACCTGTTCGTGTTCGGAGACGCGCAGGGAAATCGTGTGAAATTTGCCGAGCCATCGACCAGAACAGTACCCACAGCGAAAATGCGCAACGGGGACTTCTCCGAGCTGCTGAATACAAGTCTGACAGGAGCGGCCCAGCCGATTATTTTGTATGAGCCTAACTCGGGCGGTACGAAACTGCTTACCTGCAATGGGCGCCAAAACGTCTTCTGCCCCAATCAGATCGATCCAATCGCGCAAAAGCTATTGAATCTTTATCCATTGCCCAATGAGGGCAACGGCGCTACCTTCAACAACTTCTTTATCAATCGTCTGTCCACCTTGGACACGACCCAATGGGACGCGCGTATGGACTGGAACCCGAGTGATAAAGACCAGATGTTTCTCCGTTACAGCAGTTCCAACAGTCCTCAGTTTTCGCCTCCGCCGTTGGGCAATATTTTGGACGGTGGGACCTTTGGCCGGGATGGATTCACCACGGACTTCGGCGCGAACGCGGCGTATAGCGAAACCCATACCTTCAACCCCAACTTCATCAATGAATTTCGTTTCGGATTCAACTACCTGCACGATGCATATTTGCCCGTGCTTGCTGGAACCAACGTCGCTGCCGATCAGGGTTTGGGAGGAATCCCATTCGGTCCTTCCACGCCTCTGAACGGAGGTCTTCCGCTGACAGGAATCAGCGGCATCTCAGGTTTTGGAGTTCCGGGTTTCATTCCATCGGATGAATACGAGAACGTATACGAAATACTGGATAATGTGACGAAGATCGTTGGCAATCACAATTTGCGAATGGGCGTGCAATTCCAGAGCATTCGCTTCTCGTCACTGCAGCCACCCTATCCTAAGGGCAATTACAGCTACAACGGGGAATATACGAGCAATCTTGGCGCAAGCTTTACCGGATTTGGCGTTGCCGATTTCCTCGCCAATCAAATGAATTTCGCGCAGCTCAGCAATGAATTTAAGAACGGAGATTCGCGCTGGTACCGCGCGGCATACATCGAAGATGACTGGCGCGCGAGCGACAAGCTGACCATCAATCTGGGTCTACGTTATGACTTTTTCCAGCCCTACAAGGACGTGGGTGGTTACCAGGCCTCGTACTATACGACCAGCCATTCCTTTTTGTCCCCCAACGGCGTGCCCCATGGAACGGCCGTATTCGAGATTCCGAAGGAACAGCAGGGATTTCCTCTGGCGCCGAGCTTTACAAGCCTGCTGGCGTCCAATCACATCGCTCTTCAGTATTCGGGTAACCCGGCGCTCGTAAGTGCGCAGAAATTGAACTTCGCGCCGCGTGTTGGGTTTGCCTATTCCATCGATCCTAAGACGGTCATCCATGGCGGATATGGCATCTTCTATGGAGGCCTGGAAAGCGTTGGCTACTATCCGAATCTGGGAGAAAATTATCCCTTCCAGTTCACCGACACTTTCAACGCGCCGAACTGCGCGGCCAACAACTGTCCGAGCATCAGCGCGCCTCCAGGATCGACCCCCGAAACCACATACGGCATCAACTTGCAGAATGGGTTCCAACACGCTCTCAGTGTCGGACTGCAAAACTTCATCTCCACTCCGGCGCTGCGCGGCTCCGATCCTCTCGTGCATACACCCTACACCACGGATTACAACCTGGCCGTGCAGCGGGAACTCACTACGAATATGGTGGCCTCGCTGGCGTACGTAGGGGATACATCACGGCATCTTCAAATGTTCCCGGATCCCAACAATCCGTTGGCATTGGAGAACCCCTCGAACAACACGCAATTTGTGCGTCCGTTCCCCGGTTTCGGCGGGACGGCATATAACGCGTACGGAGGCACCAGCGCATACAATTCATTGCAGGCGAAAATTGAAAAAAGACTGAACAACGGTATGAACTTTCTCGCCACGTATACTTGGTCGCACTCACTGGACGACACACCCTCCCCGTTAGGCACCAATGGCGGAGGCGGCTTCCGCAACACGAACCTGTTGCCAGTGCAGTACGATTACAGCAACTCGGCATTCGACGTTCGCAATCGAGTAACTTTCAACGGCTACTACGATCTTCCGTTCGGGAAAAACCGCCGGTGGATGAACCAGAACCGGGTCCTGGGGGCAATAGCCGGAGACTGGGCAGCCAATCTGGAGTTTTTTGCTCAAAGCGGGAATGCGATGTCGGTGTATCCCAATATCACCACGGCTTCCGGAGGCACGGCATTTGCGGAAGTCACTCGTGATCCATTTGCTCCGGGAGGTGTCCCGAATCCAACCAATCCGGGCGTGACGTGCGCGGCCAGAACCCGGACCATCTTTCACTGGTGGAACCCATGCGCGTTTTCCAATCCTTTGCCTGGAAGCGATATTCCTGCGACCGGCCCGGGACGTTATGTGACCAACAGGAAACAGGTGCTAGCGTATTTGGGAGGCAAGCGGAACGAAGTCTATGGACCGGGATACGAGACAATCAATATGTCTATCTTCAAGGATTTCCCCACGATCAAGTCGCAGGTCCTGGAGATCCGCGTAGACGGCTTCAAC